>JBEEMB010000117.1:0-3689 GCA_041167815.1 Bacteroidota bacterium
ATGCGGGCTTCTGCGCCGTAATCACCTGCAAACCTGCCGGCCGCATGAAAATGTCCGGCCAACAACATATCCCACCGCCTGTTACGGGTTCTGTTGCGGTATTCACCATGAGCGATGAGGGCGGAAAAACGTTGATTCCCAGCAGCACCCAACACGCCCGAATGGTTTTCCAGCGTGGCTCCGGCCTTTAGGAACTGAAGTGGATTCTTTGCATCAGGGAACTGGATGATGGATAAATCATTGGAAAGCATCCGCCAACGATCATCGAAATACAAAGTATCAGGCACCTTGGAGAAACGATAGTATTCCTTATAATATGAGCTATCGTTCCCGGCCTGGATATCCTGAAAGATGTACCGGTGACTGGCCTGCTGCAATGTATGCTCGAAGCGGAACCTGGGAAGGAAGAAACGAACAACGGTTGAGTCCGTCACCACAGAATCCTTCTGACCAAAATCATATTGCTGACGCAGCAGAAACCGGCTTTCCGTGTACCGCGAACCCGTGTTGAGCTTAACACTGAAAAAGTTCCTGGAAGTAAATACGCTGTCGGCCATCCGTGTCGGAATGTTGAAACGATCGCGGGTAAAGGCCGGGTTCCGGTTCACCAAAAAACTATCCTGCTCGATTCCGCCATTATCCGCCGACTGAAGTCCATTGCTCATGACGATCAGGAAGGCGTTGTATCGTTTGTCTTTCGACGTGTACTGACTGTTGAAACGAAGATTGGCGTGGTTGGTATTCTGCGAATTATAGGCTCCGGGTGCGTTGATCAACCGGTACTGCGCCACAAAATTCCAGTCTGGCGTGACGTTTTGGGTATGCAGGATACCCACCTGCTGTTCCAGTTTAGTACCAATCAGATAAGTGAGTTCCGTGAACGGCTTGGTGGTGTTCATGAACCGGGTCTCATCAATATTGAAGGCATAGGGATCGAAAGCATGGAAACCCGCATCCCAACCCGTTTTGGTTCGGGGCGCGAACAACACAGGTCTTGCCGCATTGCCTACATTCCCAAGGGTTATATGATCCGGACGCAGGGGCACCCGACGGTAAAAATCACTCAGGGATGTATCAAGGGTGCTGAATCTGGCCGTGTCGAGATACCTGAAAATAACCGTGACGGAATCGGCACTGAAGTCACGTTTCTCGAATTTCAACGAGTCGCCCCCGCCACCACCGCCGGCGCGGCCGCCTCCACCCATCCTGCCCATGCCGCCACCCATGTTCTGCAAACGGGAAGGCATCTGTGCAAACGCAGGACGCGCAACAGCGAGTATCAATCCAATCGATATGATCGTCTTCCACCACCTCACATGCGACGGATGAGCTCGGTGAAGAGTTCCGCAACCCTGGGTTCTGCGGCCGCAGCGGCTTCAAGCACCTCTTCGTGGGTGATCGTATTCTCCTCCTCCCGGATGCCCAGGTCGGTGATGATACTCACGCCGAAGACACGCATGCCCATGTGCACCGCCACAATGACTTCCTGCACGGTACTCATGCCCACGGCATCCCCACCCAGGATATGTATCATTTTATATTCTGAACGGGTCTCATAAGTCGGACCCGTGACACCATAATAGACGCCCTCCTGCAATTCAAACCCTTTTTCCAGAGCTATCGCCCGAGCAAGGGTAAGCAGCTCAGGATCGTAAGGCCTGCTCATATCCGGGAAACGAGGTCCGAGTGCGGGTTCGTTCACCCCGATCAGCGGATTGACAATTGACAGGCTGATGTGATCTTTGATCAGCATAACGTCGCCTACCTTGAAGCCCGGTGTGACGCCACCCGCCGCATTGGATAGCAGCAGGGTATCCACACCCAGAAATTTCATCACCCGGATCGGGAACACTACATCAGCCGCACTGTATCCCTCGTAAAAGTGAAATCGACCTGCCATCGCGATCACGGGAATGTCCGCAATCGTTCCGAAAATGAGTGTTCCGCTGTGTCCCTCGACCGTAGAAACCGGAAAATGAGGGATCTCAGCATATGGGATCTCCATCTCCACGCGAATCTGACGCTTGAAATTTCCAAGGCCGGACCCCAGCACTATACCAATGCGGGGTGCAGCAGTCTGGCGGGATTTGATGTATGAAACGGCCTGATCCAAACGCTCCATCAAGGTCATATGCTGTTGATTTGGGCGGCAAAGATACCAATTCCTGCCGTTTACTTGCGAGGATCTGCTGTTGTCCGCCACTTGCTGCACAAGCCTCGATTTCAGCGGGTTTCCCTTCACAAAACGGTGCTGATTCCATACCTTTGGAAAAAATCCCAAGAGATGAATCTTCACGAATACCAGGCCAAGGAATTGCTCAAGCGCTACAAGGTTCCTGTCCAGGAAGGATTCGCCTGCAGCACCGCCCACGAGGCGGAGGAAGCCTACCGGCAGATCAAGAATGAATTCGGCAGCAGCTTTGCCGTGGTGAAAGCCCAGATCCATGCCGGCGGACGCGGCAAGGGTGCCATCAAGGAAAACGGCACCAATGGTGTCAAAGTAGGTAAGAACCTCGAAGAAGTAACCGATTATGCCAAGAAAATCCTTGGCGGAACGCTGGTGACCCTGCAAACAGGCCCCGCAGGCAAGGTCGTCAATAAAGTGCTCGTAGCACAAGACATCTACTACGACGGTCCTTCAGAGCGCAAAGAGTTCTATCTTTCCATCCTCCTCGACCGGGCAACCGGACAGAATGTCATCATGTACAGCACAGAAGGCGGTATGAACATCGAGGATGTCGCACACGATACACCCGAAAAAATCTTCCGTGAGTGGGTGCACCCTGCCGGCGGACTCCTCCCCTTCCAGGCCAGGAAGATCGCTTTCAACCTCGGAGTGAAAGGTGATGCATTCAAAAACATGGTGAAATTCGTCACCAACCTCTACAACGCATACGTTGGCCTCGACTGTTCCATGCTCGAAATCAACCCGCTCTTCAAGGCTGCGGATGACAAGATCGTTGCGGTGGATTGCAAAATGAATCTGGATGACAACGCATTGACCCGTCACCCCGACCTCGCCGCCCTGCGGGACCTGAGCGAAGAAGACCCCACGGAAGTAGAAGCCGGACAGTTCAACCTCAACTTCGTGAAACTCGACGGTAATGTGGGATGTATGGTGAATGGCGCCGGACTGGCCATGGCCACCATGGATATGATCAAGCTCTCCGGTGGAGAACCTGCCAACTTCCTGGACGTAGGCGGTACAGCCAACGCCCAGACCGTGGAAGCCGGATTCAAGATCATTATGAAAGATCCGAATGTAAAGGCCATCCTGATCAATATCTTCGGAGGCATCGTTCGCTGCGACCGTGTTGCTTCGGGTGTCATCGAGGCCTATAAAAACCTCGGAAACATCGAAATACCGATCATCGTGCGTCTGCAGGGAACCAATGCAGTAGAAGCCAAGAAACTGATCGACGAAAGCGGACTGAAAGTACAAAGCGCTATCCTGCTCAGTGAGGCTGCAGACCTCGTGAAGCAGGCCGTTGCCTGATAATGTTCACACACCCATAAAAAAACGGATCTGGATAACAGATCCGTTTTTTTATGCAAAATCCGAGCGTATCAAATGTGCTTGTGGACATCCGCCTGTGTCGACTGGCGATGCAATATTTTCTCGATGCTCCTTCGGATCACCTGACTGGTTTCAGTAAGATGCTCACGGAGATAACTTCGATGATCCCCCG
>JBEEMB010000119.1:0-3106 GCA_041167815.1 Bacteroidota bacterium
TCTTTTGTGTTTTCATCTTTTCGTGCCGGTCGAACCGGGAATATGATGCGCTCCTTTTGCAACAGGCCGAGGAGGCGGTTGATCTTGATCCAAAGCTTGCTTTGTCATTGATAGACAGTGCTTTATCGGGTCCTCGTGGGAGAAGACTGACCGATAAAATGACGGTTTCATACCTCCTTGTCAGACAGCGTGCCTTCTCCAAACTGGGTGTAATGGATTCCGTCCTGTCTACAGGTGTCAGGATCCGGGAAAAGGCATCGCTCTCCGGGGATTCCCTGTCTATGGCCAAATCCCTGTTGCCCGTCCGTGGAGAGCTCAACATGATTGATCAACAGGCAATTGAGCCGTTCCTGCCCGGAGCCGTGCGCAGCTTTGCGTCTATGGGGATGTTATATGAAGAAGCTGTCATCGAGGCACTCATCGGAGGAATGGGGTCCCGAAAGGGTGATTTTAACGCTTCGATGGTTCATTTGTACCGTGCCCGGGATATCCTGGAGGGCATGGACAGCGTTCGTCCGTTGTATTCGGTGTACATGAACATCGGAAACAACCGATCCGGGATGGGGGATCAAAGGGCGTCCATCGGGTTTTACAGAAAGGCGTCTGATCTCGCCCGCAAATTGAATGATTCCAGCCGACTTGCCACGGCGCTGATGAACGAGGGGATCGCCTTTTCAGAGATGAACATTTTTGACAGCAGCCGGATGATGTTCAATGAAGGCCTCTCTCTTCTGCCCGCTCAAGATGGAACATTAGCCGGTCTGCAGATCCTTTTCAATTTAGCCACGCTGTCACAAAAGCAGGGCCAGTTGTCTGCTGCCGAGGCTGAATACCAACGGGTACTTGACCGTGCGAAGCAGATCGGGGATCCTGTCGCCATCGGTATGGCCAATGCTGCGATTTCCGTCATCATGGGAGAAACCGGGAGGGTTACCCAGGCGATCCGTTTGCTGGAGGAAACCATCCGCGATCTGGATAACATCGGATTTCGGCATTATGACATGGAGTTCACGAATGCGCTTGTCTCTCTTTATAAGAAAAATGGTCGATTTTCCGAAGCGCTCGCGGCATCAGAAAACTTGAAGAAACTCAGTGATTCGCTGCTTTCGGTTGAAAACCAGACGGTTGTCCGTGAACTGGAGGCAAAGTACCAATCTGCAAGGAAAGAAACAGAAAATCTCAAACTGCGTCAGGATGTTCGCAACCGGAACCTGATAGCGATCGGATTGTTGCTCGCCGTTGTCGCCCTTTTTGTCCTGATCATGGTGATGCGTCAGCGAAACCATTACCACCGGGCGCTGAACAGGACCTACGAGCGGTTGCTGTCCGATTACCGAAGACAACGGGATGAAGAAAAGGTGCCAAACGTGCCTCAGGGGCCTGAAAACTCACTGGATGATCGATCGCTGTCCGAAGAACCTGTCGGGGAAGGAGAGGGGGCTCCGCTTGATGCATCGGAAACCCTCACTTCAGAGGAAGATATGGCCCTTTTCGATCATGTGATGTCGGTATTGAAAACCCGGCAGCCCCATTTGGAACGGTCATTCAAATTAGAGGATATTGCCAACCAGCTGGGCATTTCCCCGCGGAAACTCTCGCAGGTGATCAAGCTTGCAACCGGTCACAGCTTCACCCAGTTCATCAACAGGCTCCGCATCGACGAGGCCACCCGTCTGATGGAACGACCCAATGCCGGACCGCTCAAAATCGATGCCATCGCCGGCATGTGTGGTTTCAGTAATCGTCAGCATTTCAGGCGGGTGTTCGAACAGGTGACTGGTGTAACGCCCGGTTATTTCCGCAAGTCGGTAGATGATCCGGCATCTGAATAAGCGCCATTTGTCCAACTTTTTCCAATCCCTCAGGCAAATTTTCGACTTCAATAACCGCTTGTGATCACTCGACGGTCTACGCACCCTTGGCGGGGTTGTTCTCATTTTCTCGTATAAAAAAAGATTTTATTATATCAAATGATATATTAGATACATATTCAAATAATTGGAAATGAATTCATGGTGGGAACATTTTTTGTTTTTGACCAGGATGTTCCCCCTACTTTTTGCAAGCGGAAATGGGAGGTGTTTTCTTTGATAATCAGGCATCTGGTGTCAGTTGCCGAAAAATTTATCCTGGAATACCTAATCCTCTTCTATGTCCAACAGGGTTGTTTACTCCCATCTTTTTGATCTATTATCTCGCGGTCGTACTGCACTGACCCTCCGGTTATTTTGTTGGTTTTTGATCGGAATGCCGATCTACGCCCGGTCTCAGGCGCCTACGGTTTCTTACACATCGCCGCAGGCTTACCATACGGGCACGGCAATATCGACCCTGAGTCCGACGAGTTCGAATGTGCCTGCCTTGACCTACGGTAACGTGACGACCTATGCGGGATCGGGAACTTCCGGGGGGGCTGATAATGCCAACCCTCTGTCAGCAACGTTTCAATCCATCAAAGCCATCACACGAGATGCCCGTGGTAATATGTACGTTGCGGAGCATGATGGCAAAAGAATTCGAAAGATCGCACCCAACGGAACAGTGACCACGTTGAAGCAATGGGTATCTTTTATGCCTAACAATATCGAAATCAACAGTGCTACAGGCGATCTCTATATATCCATAGCGTCACATCGTATTCTAAAGGTTCCGAATTCAAATGCAGCCAATTATCCTGCGCAGGATCCCACCTATCCGGACTGGACAGATGCAACGATCGTATGGTTGGGCAGCAGTTCATCCGGCAATGGGGATGGGATCGGTACATCTGCCAGATTCGATGTTCCGCTCGGGTTGGATGTGGATGCTTCAAACACTTATTTGTATATCGCCGATTATAATAATAACCGCATTCGCCGGGTGACCATCGCCTCTGGTCAGGTAACGACGGTAACCACCAATGGAAGCACAGCTGTAGGCATCACTTATCCTGAGGCTGTGGTCCTGGATGCAACGGGGAATTTATATGTTACTTCGTCGAATACAAGACGCGTCCATAAGATTACGGGTGCCGTCAACAGTGCTTCCATATCCGATTTTGCCGGAAGCGGCAGTGCCGGATATTTGGACGGTCAGGGTACCACTGCCAGATTCAATGAACCCAGAG
>JBEEMB010000145.1:0-3399 GCA_041167815.1 Bacteroidota bacterium
TGCTTCCATCATCCTGCCCGGATCAAAATGGAAGAACATTACGATCATCATGCAGGGCGGCCTGATCCGTCAGGATGGTTCGAAGGTGGTGTACACCAATGCCAGTGCCCCTGGAAAGGATGGGAATACATACTGGGCCCTGGGTGCCAGCAGCGGTAATGGTTCCGCAGGCTATTCCGGATTCGCCAGCATCGGTCAGAATGCAGGGAACAACTATACGATTTCCGGTTTCTGCCAGAAGAAGTTCATCCAGGAGAATGTAAATCCTCCGGGTTCATATTTCACCTCGACGCTGGACTTCATCGATATGCGGATCGCTGAAGTGTATCTCAACTATGCAGAAGCGGCCATCGAAAGCGGAAAAGGCAGCGCGTCTCTTGCCGCACAATACCTGAACGCACTGCGTCGCCGGGCCGGCCATACCGATAATATCCCCGCAACAATTACGAATATCCTCAAGGAACGCCGCGTAGAGCTCGCTTTTGAATATCATCGTTACTGGGACATGGTGCGTCGCCGTGAAATGCATACCCGTTTCAACGGCACCCGCCGTACCGTGCTGGTTCCGATGGTGGATCTGCGCCCAGCCACACCCAAGTACATTTTCGTCCGGGCCAATAACTTCTACGATGAAACGGCCGGCGGACGTATGTTCCAACAGCGCGATTACTATCGTCCCATCCCGGGCGTCGCCACCAACAAACTCGTGCAGAACCCCGAATTCTAAATCGAAAAGTCATTTCTGATGAAAAAAATAAGCACTCATATCTTGCTCGCTTTCGTTCTTGCCGCAGGCTTCATGTCCTGCGAAAAGGACAACATGCCTGGACCGGATGCCAGGGTGTACGGCAAGATAACCGATAAGACTACAGGGCAGCTGGTTGAGACGGAACTGGTTAATGGAGCACGCATCGAAGCTTTCGAACTGGGTTACCCGACCCAGGTGTCTCAGGTCTGGGTTATCAAGAACAACGGAGAGTACCGCAACAACCTGGTATTTTCCGCCAACTATGATTTCCAGCTCCGTAACAGCAATTTCTATCCGATATCCCTATTGAACATCAAGGTCAATCCGGGGGATAACGAGCTCAATTTCCAGGTGGATCCATACATCCGGATCAAGAACCCTCAGATCACTTACAATGCGGGCTCCAAACAGGTGACCGCCACATTCACACTCGAAGGCGGAAAGCCTGAGGTAAAAGTAAGAGCGTTGAGACTTTATGCCTTCAGTGACATTTATGTCGGAGAAGCCACCAAGTTCAGCATCACCGGAACCTCGGCAGCCAGCTACACACCGTCACGCACGATCGACGCGACAACGTACACATTGACCATCGACGTGGGAGCCAACGCAGCCCTCTTCCCCGCCGGCCGTGATTACTACTTCCGGATCGGTGCGCTCGCAGATGTGCCCAATGTGGGAACCATCCGGCACAACTTCGCGCCTCATGTGAAGATTACGCTTTGATACAACGGTTCATCAACCTATGAAGGGCACCCATAAACAATGATGATCTTAACAGGGCACCACAAGAGGGTGCCCTGTTCATTTCCCCCAAAAACAATAAATATGAAAGTATTCCTGGCCCTCACCCTGGGCGCACTGATATCCAAGGGCATCGTTGCTCAGTCTGCCTCCGATGCCGACATACGCTCCAGGATCCAGGCGCACCAGCCACTGCGGGGTGCAGCCATCCCGAAGGATATCAAACAGCGGCTCGGTGCCACCCATGTCGCCGGTAAATACTATTTCACCAAGGAGCCCTACCTCATCGAAGGTGCCCGGAAAATGCAGGAGATGGGATACGGCATCTTCAAGGTGTGGTTCCGCAAGAACGGCGGCGGTTATCCTTACAATTCGGAATGGAACATCCCAAAGGATATCACACTGAAACAACTGGCGCAGCATCCATACTGGGCGAAGACCTTCGACATGCCTTTTTCCACCTTCGGACTCAGTGTGGATGGTCCGGGCATCAAGACAACCGACTCCTCCGCAAAGGCCGATGAGCAGGAGATGTATGAACTGACCAAATACCTGTTGGAAAAATACAAGGATCGCGATGTCACCTTCATCATGCACAACTGGGAAGGCGATTGGATGATGCGCGGTGGCACCGGTGATTATGCCCGTTGGTCCAGAAAGGCAGGCGATCTCATTCGCGCCGTGGACGGTGACCGTCGTACGGTGTTGGTACCTGCCGATTCGATGCAGCGCATCAATAACATGGCCAAATGGTTCAAGGCCCGGCAGGATGGAGTCAACCGGGCCCGTGCTGAAGTGAAGCGTACCAAATGTAAAGTGTACCACGCTATTGAAGCAAATAAGGTGATGGACAGCCAGGAAGGCATCCCCGGCATCGTGAACAGCGTACTGCCGCTGGTGGAAGTGGACATGGTATCCTGGTCCTGCTACGACGGCATGGATGAGAACGGCGTAAAGCTTTATAAAGGCATTGAATACATCAAACAATTCATCCGTCCGACGAAATACATGAAAGGAAAGAAAGTCGTCTTCCTCGGAGAGATCGGCATACCCGAGCAACGCTACGAGGGGTTGACGACCCGCGAACCTGTGGTCGCCCGTTGGGATGCCTATGTGGGCGTTTGCCTTGCCCTGGATGTTCCGTATCTCATCCAATGGGAGTTGTATTGGAACGAACCGAAAAATGAGGAACTCCGGAAGCTGGTCGATACCCGTAAAACCGACGAAATGCGGGGCTTCTGGCTGGTCAGGCCTGATGGCACCCTCAGCTGGGCCGGGGAATATTTCTCCTCGCTGCTCAAAAATGCAGGTGGAAAACTATGAGGGTTGGATTGAACATAGTTGATGACATTTGTCAAGGGAGCCGGAATGTGTTCCGGCTCCCTATCTAAAATCTCTTCATATGATTCGATCGCTTGTATTTATCCGGATGATGGCTGTTGTCTTTCTGGCCACGATTGTGCCTGGTGTGAATTCACATGCCCAGACCAGCCAGCGTCCCAATGTCATCTTTATCCTCTCCGATGACCACCGATTTGATTTCATGGGCTTCACCGGCAAAGTGCCCTGGCTGGAAACGCCCAACATGGACCGCATGGCCCGCGAAGGAGCCTGGTTGAAGAATGCAACCGTTACCACGGCCCTTTGTTCTCCCTCCCGCGCCAGTATCCTGACCGGTCAATATGCGCACACCCACACAGTCGTGGATAATTTTTCCCCGGTTCCGGAGAAACTGAGGTTTTATCCGGAATACCTGCAGTCTGCCGGGTATCGCACCTCATTTTTTGGTAAATGGCACATGGGGCATGAAGGCGACGATCCCCAAAAAGGATTCAACCACTGGGAAAGCTTCAGGGGGCAGGGCGTGTACTATAATCCGATCATCAACATCAACGGTAAACGTACCACCT
>JBEEMB010000218.1:0-3689 GCA_041167815.1 Bacteroidota bacterium
TCGATATCATTCCGGAAGACATTCACCTTGGCCTGCCAACCCGGCTTGAGATCGTATTGCAGTCCCACATTTATACCGGTGGATGTTTCAGGCTTCAAATCCTTCAGGAGGCTGAAAGCGGGCAGGACCTGATCGAGCTGACCATCGGCCTGCAAGCGGCGGATCTCCTCGCCCGCCACGAGCGAACCAAAAACAGAATAACTGCCTGCGGCGATGTTGGTGAAATTCAAATACAACTGCCTGAAATCAGGGGCTTTGAAACCGCGCCCTAGAGAAGCATTGATCCGCAGGGATGAAGTCGGACGAATCTGAACCGCGAGTTTCGGACTCCAAACCGAGGCATAAGTGGCGTTGCGGTCATATCTGACACCACCCGTGAAAATCAATCGGTCCGTCGCCCTCCATTCCTGCTGTAAAAAGGCGTAATCGATGGTGTTCCTGCGTTCCGTCTCGAGACTGTCGTACCGATTGGAGCTGACCGTCTCGAGAATATGGCCGCCGCCGATGTTCAAACTCAGGGATGCTCCGAGATTGAAATCCGTCTGGTTCTCAACCCTCAGGAATCGCTGACGGAACCGGTCATTGTAGGTGTTTGTCGCTCCGGTTACATCCAGCAACTGGCGGGAGTTGAACTCGGAACCATATCCCCGGAGGGTCGTCTTTATTTTATCGCTGAAACGATGACTGAGACTGGGGGTGATGTTGAAGTCATTGTTCAGCTCCTTTCCTTTCGACAACAGCTGGCTGCCCAGATTCTGTACGACAATGGAATTGACAATATCCTCATGATGTTGACGGAATGAAGCCTTGAACTTTGTACGCTCGCTGAAGTCATAGGCGATGCTTTGCTGTCCCGTAATTCTCCAATATGGCTCTACGGTTTTCTGGATGGAATTGGGGAGCAGGCTGTAACCCTCGGTACTGTTGTAATTCATGAAGCCGGTCAACCTGAGTCGGCCAATCCTGGTGGCGCCGTCAACCGAAAGATCGGCAGCATTGAATCGTCCGTAGCGGGCATCCGCCATGAGCTTGCGTTGTCCGCTGCCATCGGTGATGATATTGATGACACCCGCGAGCGCCTCTGATCCATATAAACTGGAGGAAGGACCTTTCACGATCTCGATCTTTCGGATGTTTCCCACTGTCAATCGGGTGAGATCCAGGACACCACCCATCCGACCGATCAAAGGCTCACCGTCGAGCAGAATCAGGGTGTAATCCGGAGAAAGCCCCTGCATCTGCACACCACGTCCAAAGCCCTGGGTGATGAACAGGCCCGTCTGCTCTCCCAAAATATCATTCAACCGCAAAGAACCGCTCTGACGGATCACCTGCTGACGGATCAGGGTGACAGGCACTGCCGTATTCCCCAGCAAACGCTCAGAACGGGTGGCGGTGACCACCACCTCGTCCATATCCACAGGATTCAGGGTATCCTGCGACATGGTGGTTTGTGCAACCGCCAATCGACCGAAAGAAAGCATCAATATGAGTGAGCGCAAACGCATATCCCCGAATTGGACGCAAAATTGAGACGCGAAAATTCGGCGATCATCATGGAATTGTCATAAAAAGGAACGCTGGGGCGAAATGACAAAAACATGACAAAAAAAAATCCGGATGGCAGGCGCCATCCGGACGTAAAAAACATAGTATCGATTGAATTAATTGGAGTTGGCAGACACCAGTGTCATCTTGGGTTCTTTCATGTTACCCGGGATGGCAGTAAGCGTTTTGACCTTGGCGGATTCGAAAGCGATGTGCTGACGGTATTCCGGAACAATCACCCGGATCATGGAACGGACTGACTTGTCATTGTAGTCCTGAGCGGAAGCGACCAGTTCAAGCAGCATCTCGCTGAACTCGGCTTCGATCTCGCTCTTCTGAGCTTTCATGATCTTAGGGTGATGCGTAGGGAGCAGGTTCTCTGAATCCTTGAACAGCTCTTCGAACATTTTCTCACCCGGGCGCAGACCGGTGAAATGGATGGGGATATCAACATCCGGGCGGAGGCCTGCCAGCTGGATCATCTTACGGGCGAGATCTATGATCTTCACCGGCTGTCCCATGTCGAATACGAAGATCTCTCCACCCCTTCCCATTACTGCCGCTTCCAGTACCAGGCTGCTGGCTTCAGGAATGGTCATGAAATAACGGGTGATGTCGGGATGTGTGACGGTCACCGGGCGACCCTGTGCGATCTGCTGCTTGAAGAGCGGTACTACAGAACCATTGGATCCCAAAACATTTCCGAAACGGGTGGTGATGAACTGCGTACGGCTGTGCTCAGACAGAGACTGTACATAGATTTCTCCGATCCGCTTGCAGGCACCCATCAGGTTGGTGGGGTTGACGGCCTTATCGGTAGAGATCATGACAAACTTCTCAACCTGGTTTTCGATGGCAGCATCCGCCAGATTTTTCGTACCGAGTACATTGGTCAGTGCCACTTCAGCAGGATATTCCTCGAGGATGGGCACATGCTTGTAGGCTGCAGCGTGGAAAACGAAATGCGGGCGATACTTGCGGAAGATATTATCGATGCGCTTACGATCGCGGATGGTGGCGAGCTCCATGGTCACTTCGAAATCGAGGTCCAGTTTGCTCAGTTCGATGCGCAGATCATGCAGGCCGGTCTCAGACTGGTCGAGCAGGATCAAACGGCCGAGGTTGTAGCGGCAGAGCTGGCGGCAGATGTCGCTGCCGATGCTGCCGGCGGCTCCGGTCACCAGCATGACCTTGCCTTCCAGTTCCTGACGGGATTGAACGTTGAGCAGTTCGATCTTTTCGCGGCCCAGGAGGGATTCGATGGTCAATTCCTTCAGCTGGCTACGGTTGAAGATACCTTTGATCCACTGGCTCAGCGGGGGGATAACTGTGATGTGAATGCCTTTGCCAATGCAGAGCTGGCTGAGGGCGGCCTTTTTAGATGCATCAATGTCAACAGAGAGGATGATTTCACGCACCTTGTTACGGAGCAGAAAATTTTCAAGTGCCTGAGGCTCTGAAGACATGATACGCTTTCCATTGAGCACCTTTCCAACCTTTTCAGGACTGTCATCTATGAAGGCGATGACGCGGCAGTTGGATTTCTTATCGAACTCAATGGCGTTCTTCGTAGCCAGTCCGATGTCGCCGGCGCCGTAGATCACGACGTTGTCTTTTTGCGTCATCCCCTGAACGGCCTTCATATAAACTTCCTTCACCAACAGGCGGAAAGAAGACATGAGGATGGAAATGATCAGGGTGTTGACCAGCAAGGCATAGATCTTGGAGGTAGTGTCAACATCCAATCCGTTGGATACCACCGGCATCATGAAGAGCCAAAGCACCAATTGGACGACAGCGAAACGAAGAACAGTGAACAGATCGCGGATTTCTGAATAACGGATCAGACCATGGTGCGATTTGCTGAAGAGCATGGCCACTGCACTGATCAGGGTATTCAGTAAGATGATATCGATGATGTCCTTTGAATCTATCGGCACCAGACGGATGCGGAAGAAAATCAGGATGGTCAGCATGGCTGCCAAACCCGAAAGGATCAACTCGATGGAGAATATCACCCAACGGGAGGTGACATTACGGAATGCGCGTTGTGATAACAATGATTTCATTTGTGGTACGGATGAGGTGGTTTCGTGTATGCGATGCGGCAAACAGAACTGGCCCTCACGGGAATGGATTCA
>JBEEMB010000241.1:0-4148 GCA_041167815.1 Bacteroidota bacterium
TGATCTCACAACATCTCATACATGGATAAGGCCGTCTCAATTGAGTCGGCCTTTTTCATGTTCACCCATCCAGGCATTATATTGCCGGGGAACTGATTAACCCCACTTGGCGATGCGCATCAATCGGTCTAATTTTGCGCTATGCCACAGATATCCGACAGGGGCAACATCATGCCCGCATCACCCATTAGAAAACTGGTACCGTTTGCCGAAGCTGCCAGAAAAAAAGGCACCCGCGTATATCATCTAAACATCGGTCAGCCTGATATCGAAACCCCACAGGCGATGCTCGATGCGGTTCGCAATGCCGACATCCGGGTGTTGGAATACAGCCACAGCGCAGGTAACGAAAGCTACCGGAAGAAACTATCCGAATATTATCTTCGGTTAGGCATCAACGTGAGTGCATCAGATATCATCGTCACCACTGGCGGAAGCGAGGCCATCGTATTCGCGTTCATGGCATGCCTCAATCCGGGCGATGAGATCATCATACCTGAACCTTTTTATGCCAACTACCTGGGCTTTGCGGTGATGGCCGGCGTGAAAGTGGTACCCATCCGCTCATCGATCGATACCGGATTCGCCCTCCCAAACATCGATGAATTTGAAAAAGTAATCACGGAGCGGACGAAGGGTATCGTCATCTGCAACCCTAACAACCCTACCGGATATCTTTACGGGGAGAGGGAACTCGGCGCACTCAGAGATATCTGCCTGAAGCACGATTTATATTTATTTTCAGATGAAGCCTATCGCGAGTTCTGCTATGAAGGGGAACATTTCAGTGCGATGCAGCTGGAGGGCATGGAACAACATGTCGTCCTGATGGATACCATCTCCAAGCGGTACTCCGCTTGTGGCGCGCGACTCGGGGCCTTCGTCACACGCAATGGGGCGCTGTATGATGCAGCGATGAAATTTGCACAGGCCAGACTCAGTCCGCCCGGTCTTGCTCAGATCATGGCTGAAGCTGCGGTAGACCTGCCGGCTGATTTCTTTGAAGCCCCGAAAGCAGAATACCAGGCGCGTCGCGACTTGTTGGTATCCAGGCTTAACGGGATGCCCGGTGTATTTTGCCCGAAACCGGGCGGTGCCTTTTACGCGATCGCGAGACTGCCCATCGATGACAGTGATGTCTTCTGCCAATGGTTGCTGGAATCGTTCAGCCACGATGGGGAGACCGTTATGCTGGCGCCCGCTACAGGGTTCTACGCCACGCCTGGACTAGGGAAAAACGAAGTCAGACTTGCTTACGTGCTGAATCTTCAGTCTATCGCGCGGGCAATGGACTGCCTGGAAGCAGCGCTGAAGGTATATCCCGGCAGGCAATAGACCCTTTCGGATCTGATTGACCTGCTGCAGGAACGGACTCAGACGCTTCGAATGTTTGTAAGGACTACGCCTGCTACCACCAGCGTTGCCCCAATCCATGTGTACACCGGGACTGACTCCTGCAACACGGTTACGGAGAGCAGGAGGGCGAACACCGGTACGAGGTTGTTGAAAATGGCGGTACGGGTGACTCCAAGCGCAAGCACTCCCTGGTAATACCAGATGAATGCCAACACGGTCCCTACCAATCCCAGATAAGCCAGGGAAATCCACACGTTCAAGGGTACCACATTTGGATGCGGTTCAAAAAGGGCGGCAACGGAGAGCATGGTACCTCCGAGCAGCGACGCCCATGCTGTCGCCTGAAGCGGGGTGATGGATTTAAGGACATTCCTTCCCGCGATCGTATACGCGGCCCAGGTGATCGGACATCCGAGCATGAAGAAATCCCCCCATTCGAAAGCAGTTAAGATGGCAGCGGGTCGACCACGGGAGATGACGAACAGCACTCCTGTGAGGGCCAGCAACATGCCTGCCAGCCTGAAGCCCCGGATCTTCTCCCCATAACGCCACGCAGAAAAAAGCATCACCATAATGGGATTCAATGCCACGATCAGGGCCGCATGGCTTGTTTCGACCATCCTCAGCCCCTTGAAGAAAAAATAGTTATAGGCAAATACGCCTGAAAATCCCAGCAAGGCCAACGGGAAGATCTGTTTAATTCCCCTGCGCCAGAAATGCGCATCAGAAAGAAGCGCCAGCGGCAACAGGACCATCGTGGCAATGATGTATCGGATGGCGGCACCGGTGAATGGTTCAAATACAACAGATGCAGTTCGGGTAGCGATGAATGTGCCACCCCAAAACAGGGCGACCAACACCAACTTCACATAGATTTTCATCCCATGCAAGGTAACCAATCCGTCAGGAGCTTTGGGGGATGATACAGGAAAAATTGACTGGGGCAGATGTCAATGAACAGCGGATAGCACCTTGCCACGGGCAATCAGACACCCCCCCATCACCCCTGCTCTTTCTCCCAGCTTGGAGAGTTTCAACTGGGTATCGTTATTGACCAGGCCCAATGTGAATTTGTTGAGCGCACTACGAATCGGGAGCCGAAGATGTTCGCCCGTTTCAGAGACCTTGCCCCCCAATACCACCAGTTCAGGATTGAATATGTTGATGAGGATGGCGATGGCCTTCCCCAGCTTATCACCCAATTCGGCGAGTATTTCAATCACCAGGGTATCTTCCCTCCGGGCCGCTTCGATGACATCTTCCAGGCGCAATCGGTCGAGGTCGCGGTTTTTTTGACTGAGGATGGAGGATGATCCACTCCGAATGCGTTCCTTCACCTGTTCCAAGAGGGCAATGCCTGAGGTTTCGGTCTCCAGACAACCCCGCTTACCGCAGTGGCAGATCTTTTCATTCTGAAAAAACGGGATATGTCCAAGCTCACCACTGAAGCCTGATTTCCCATAATACAGATTCCCGTCGATCAGTATGCCCATCCCCAAACCGAAGTCCACGTTGATGTAGAGTACATTCTTTTCGTTTCGGACCACTCCGTTCATAAACTCCCCGTAGGCCATGGAACGGGAATCATTTTCCAGAAAAGTGGGGATGCCGATTTCCGCTTCTATGATGCGGCTCAGCGGTTCCTCCTGAAAATGAAAGAAACTGTAGCTGTAACCTGTGACATGGTTGATGCGACCGGAAAGATTGATGCCTACGCCCAGTATTCTGGTCTCTAGCTCACTGAAATCCGCGATAAACTGGCGGATGATATCGGTAAGGCTGCGTAATGACTCCTGGGTGTTTTCAAGCCTAAACGGAACGTTTTCCCGGATGCTGAGCAGATGTTTCTTGAAATCGAGCAGTCCAATGTTCACATAGTACTTCTTCACATCGACGCCGATAAAATAACATGCGTCGTTGACCAGTCCATACACGTTGGCCTTTCTTCCGCCCGTGGAATCAATCTTCCCATAATCGCGGATCAAATTATCCTGTACCAACTCGCTGACCAGACTGGCAGCTTTGGGCACACTGATGTTCAGTTCCCGGGAGATATCCATCACCGTGCAGGTGTCTGAACCATCCAGATATGCGATGGCAGACCGCTTCAAAGCCCTGTTCTTGTAGGCGACGCCGGTAACACCTTCGTTGCTGAAAATCGAAAAATTCGGTTGTGGTGCGGTCATGGCATCTGATCTTCAGAAATCACTGTTCATTCAAAACTAAAGAAAGAAGCGGTGAATTTCTTCCCCAAAAATGAAACGCCCCCATATTAATAAATTTATTTAACAAGTTTTGCCAGATAACTTAATTTAAATAATTTCAAACTTTCCTTTTTCAAAAATTGTATTATCTGCCGTTAACGATTACCCAATGGTTGCTGCCAATACTCAGGAAAAGATTGAAAGTCTGGCGGGCTTGTACCGGGATGAATTGACGTCCGCCATCCTCCCTTTCTGGTTAAAAAACAGTCCAGACAACAGATACGGAGGATATTTCACCTGTCTGAACCGCGACGGAAGCGTATTCGATACCGACAAATTCATTTGGTTGCAAGGCCGGGAAGTCTGGTGTTTCAGTTACATGTACGCACAGGTGGAGCCTCGTTCTGAATGGAAGGAGATGGCGCTGAAAGGTGCGGATTTCCTGGAAAAATATGGCAGGGACGCCCAAGGCAACTGGTATTTCTCGCTTACGCAGGATGGAAGACCGCTCATTCAGCCATACAATATCTTCAGCGATTGTTTTGCCTGCATGGCATTTGCGGCTTTGTATCGGATCGTCCCGGAGGA
>JBEEMB010000070.1:0-7141 GCA_041167815.1 Bacteroidota bacterium
GTAACGAGCCATGAGTTATTGTTTGATTTTTTAAGTACGATGTCCGATTATCAAAAAATCATAAAACCGAATCGGACACCCTTTTAAATATAAAAAATGATGATTGAACGCGGTGATTATACACGACGCTTCTTAGGCGGGCGGCATCCGTTGTGCGGGAGCGGGGTAACGTCGTTGATCATCACGATCTCGATGCCGGAATTGGACAAAGAGCGGATGGCGCCTTCACGACCGGAACCGGGTCCTTTAACGTAAACATCCACGCGCTTCAGGCCCGCTTCGAGCGCTACCTTGGCAGCGTCAGCGGCAGCCATTTGTGCTGCGTAAGGGGTGTTCTTTTTGGAACCGCGGAAACCCATTTTACCGGCGCTGCTCCATGAGATGACCTGACCGGTTTTGTTGGTCAAGCTGATAATGATGTTGTTGAAGCTGGCTGTGATGTGTGCATCGCCATAGCTGTCAACTTTAACGACCCGCTTCTTGGCAGGTGCCTTGGAATTGGAACTTTGTCCTTTTGCCATGTTCAGACATTAATGAGGTGATCAAACTAAAACATTCCGAAATTTCGGAACCTTCTGGAACCCTCCCCCCGCATCCGGGATCCGGCGTAACTGAAGTATCGGATGATGCGTATAAAAACGCAGATAATGGAATATCCAACACGGATGTGAGACACACCAGTGTTGGATATTCCAAACCGCGAGATTATTTCTTAGTTGCCTTCTTCTTACCTGCAACCGTCTTACGCTTGCCCTTACGGGTACGGCTGTTGGTACGGGTACGTTGGCCACGAACAGGAAGGCCCTTACGATGACGCAGACCGCGGTAGCAGGCGATGTCAAGCAAACGCTTGATGCTCATCTGCACTTCAGAACGCAGCTGGCCTTCGACCTTGAACTCGTTGTTGATGATGTTACGGATGGCGGTGAGCTCATCGTCATTCCATTCATGAACTTTCTTGCTCACATCGATCCCGGCCTTACCCAGGATGTAACGGGCGGTGGAGTTGCCGATCCCATAGATGTAGGTCAGACCAATCTCTCCCCGCTTATTCTTGGGAAGATCAATACCGGAAATACGGGCCATATCTGTTTTTTACAATTTTATGCGATGTCCTGAAGATTCGCAACTGGCTATTCGTGCCGGCGAATCGATGAATGATTATCCCTGACGCTGCTTGAAGCGAGGGTTCTTCTTGTTGATAACGAACAACTTGCCTTTGCGACGCACGATCTTGCAATCTGCGCTACGCTTCTTGATGGCTGCCCTGACTTTCATAACGTTCTATTTTAGTGCCGTTGCAGCGCACTGCAACAAGTTTACGATTACTTGTACCTGAAAATGATACGTCCCCTTGACAAATCGTATGGACTCATCTCCACACCCACTTTGTCACCCGGTAGGATACGGATGTAGTGCATCCGCATCTTACCCGAAATAGTGGCAAGTATCTCATGGCCATTTTCGAGTTTCACTTTGAACATCGCATTGCTAAGTGCCTCGATGATTACGCCGTCCTGTTTGATGAGAGCCTGTTTCGCCATATTTTTTGGGTGTGCAAAGATACGTAAACATTTCCAACTAGAAAAACTTTTCCACTCATTCCTCATTTTTAAGAGGAAAAAAAATAAAACGAGCCCTTTTTCAAGGTATATCAGCCGAAAAATGGTCTGTCAGCGTGCGTCTTGTCTAAATTGAGAACTTCCCCGGGTAATACCCAACAGTTGGTCGTAGCGACCTCCAAGTTCGCGATAATAGACCAGCACGATATACTCATTCTCCGTCTCCCAACGATCACTTTCTGTCCATTCCGTCGAAAAAGTGCCAGCCGGCTGGTCGCGTTCGCGGGTAGCATACATATAATCATAATACCCCTGTTTGAGGGAGATCGTAGTCCTGTAAACGCCGGCTGCAGGATCGAAGATCATTTTAGCGCCGTCATTTTTCCCATAACCGGTGATTTCGCCGAACACAAAAAGGTCCTTACCCCTGAATGGCTGTCCGCCGGGCGGGATAAACGTAAAATGGACATCTGCATAATCCGCATTCCAGTATGGGTTGATGCGTTCGACCGTCTCGTTGACAAAACCTCCATTCAAATCCCTGAAATAGAAATACTGATTGGGAAGGCGCGGGCGCTCCTCCTGGACGAATAGGCTGAAACTGCTGTCGGTGTTGCGTTGTGATCTGACTCGGTCACCCAACAGTCTGAAACTACGCAGATTCAGCCATCGCCATTCCTTGCCGGCCGGAAGGAGCATTTCCGTTTCATTGTTGTACTGCAGGAGGTCCTGGCGAACAAAAGTCGGGTTGGAAAGCTGAAGCCGGTTATCCCATCTCATGTTTTGCAGGACATGGACTTTCACCTGCTGTTGCGGATATCGTATGTCGATGCCCCGTCCGGATACACTGAGCTGGAGCCTGTGATGGGTCTGAAAGTACCGTTGGTTGAATGGTTGCAATATCTGGAGTGCAACATCCATGCGCTGGTCTACGACCAAAATCCGTCGGGTGAAGGCCAGGCGTGAGGTATCACCATCTGCAAAAACTTTGAGCAGATAATTTCCGGACTTCGTAGGCATGCAGTTCCGGTCCGGCAGGATGGCATTGTAATGAATATAACGGCTGAGGGTGATGGATGCGGTCCGGTAGTTGGTGATGCGTACCCTTGAAAAGCCTTTGACATAATCGAAAAAGCTCATTTGCACCGGCATCCAATCAACATCACACAATTGGAATGTGTAATAATATGTATGCACATCCGATCCCATTTCATCGAAATTCAACTCAAGTTGATCGGTGCTGTTCAGTTTCAGCACCGGAGGGGCGACGGGGTTACCCGGGGGATGCAGTTTGACCGTGCGGATGCCGGGCATGTAGATTCTATCGGGATCACGCTGTGCCTGAAGCGGGCCGATGGTCATGACGAAGCAGATGATGAATATGACCCGGTGCAGCATGGGGTTTTATACAAATCTACCCAAAATCAGGATGTCTTGGTTCAATCCATACAGCGGCTCGTCGGGGAACGGTTTGCAAGGAGTACCTTCGCAGCCACAACGGCCAGCCAGTGGATACATCCATGTTCATCGCCCGCAGAATCTCAAAAAACCGGGCGCGTAGTTTTTCCAGCACCATCATCCGATTGTCGATCGGAGCGACCACCATCAGCGTGGCGGCCATGATCCTGTCGCTGGCCTTCATCAACGGTTTTCAGCAGGTGATCAGCGATAAGATCTTCAGTTTCTGGGGGCATTTGAGGATCCAGCATTTCGAGCCTTTCAAGGTCAATACGGCGGAGGAAACACCCATCTTCAAGGATGATACGGTAGAAGCGCAGATCAGAGGATGGAAAAACTCGAAGCACCTGAGTCCTTTTGCCACGAAATCCGCGGTCCTGAACGCGCATGGCACGATCGAGGGAATCCTCTTCAAGGGCGTGGACAGCTCCTATCCTTTTACCCGACTGAATGGTTTTCTTAAATCCGGCAAATGGCCGGGGATGCAGGATAGCCTTTATGGCCGTGAGATCGTGATTTCACAGACTTTGGCTGATGCGCTTTCCCTCAAGGTCGGGGAAGATGTACTCATCTATTTCATCAAACCTGGGGAAGATCGGCCCAGGACGAGGAAATTAAGGGTTTGCGGGATCTTCCGGACGGGCATTGACATTTACGACAGGACGTTCGCCATCGGAGACATCAGATTATTACAACGGTTGAACGACTGGCAGCCTGATCAGATCGGAGGTTATGAAGTAGTGCTCGATGATCTCAATGATCTGGACAGCTCGGCGGCGCAGATCTTTCCGATGCTGCCGGGAGGGTGGGATTGCCGGACGATGATGCAGATCCATCCGGAGATCTTCGACTGGCTCAATCTTCAAAATCTCAACAAATACATTCTGATCACAGTGATGACGCTGGTGGCGTTGATCAATCTCATCACCTGCCTGATCATTCTTGTGCTGGAACGCACGCGGATGATCGGCGTGCTCAAGGCGTTGGGGATGGGCGACTGGGATATCCAGCGGATATTTCTGGGGTATGGTTCCCTGATCCTTGTCTGGGGCATCGGATTGGGCAGTTTCCTGGGACTGGGCATCGCCTGGCTGCAACTGCGCACCGGTTTCATTCGACTTGATGAGACAGCCTATTACATGGACCGGGCACCGATTCTGCTTGTGTGGTGGCAGGTTGGTGCGGTGTTGGCGGGTACTTTTCTGACCTGTCTGCTGGTATTGATGATACCAACGATCATCAGCCGCCGGATACAGCCTTCAAAAGCTGTTCAGTTCAGGTGATGTAACTTAACTGCATAGCGGAGAGAAATAAGAAATAGAGAAAACCCGGTGGGCGTTTGATGGGTCATTTTACATGTATGATCAGGCTTCGGGCTCTTCCTTGAGTCGTACAGACACCAGATCGGCGTATTCAACGGTGATGGGGATGGCCCCGAATTTCACAATGGCTTTTTTCCCCCGGATTTCGGCCAGGGTGCCAACCTTGTTGTTTTGTTTCATGAGGACGAGTCCGCCTTCGCGGGCGGGGATACCGGTTTCCTCGTAACGGGCATCGAGTTTTTTCTGCCGCTTTTCGGTGACTTGTTTTTCTTTTTGTGCGAAGAGAAGAGCGTGCAGTTGTTTCATCAGTGCTTTCTTGTCTTCCTGATCCTGCATGCGTCGCCAGTCGAATACGATCTGTTTGAGCTTTCGCTCCATGTCTTTAAGGTAGATGATCCGTTCTTCTGTGACCCGGTTCTGCTCGCGCAAGAGCTCGACTTCCTTGCGGTGTTTTTCTTTGTCCATCACCCGGGTCATCTCCTTCTTCAGCTGTTCGTTCTCCCTGATGAGTTTCTGCAAGTCGCGGTCCTTCTCTCCTATCTTCCTCAGGTCTTGTTCCGTACGATTGAGGAGCTTGTCGAGGGTGAAATGGTTTTCATCCACCAGTTGGCGTGCGCGCTCTATCAGCCGGGGTTCCAGTCCGATGCGCTCGGCGATGGAAAAGGTATAGGAGCTGCCCGGCTTTCCGATATTGAGTTTATAGAGTGGCAGGAGTTTGCGTTCGTCGAATGCCATGGCGCCGTTGACGATGCCTGGCGTCTTGTTGGCCATGACCTTGAGGTTCAGGTAATGGGTGGTGACGATCCCGATGGCGTGTTTGCGCACGAGTTCTTCCAGGAACACTTCTGCGAAGGCACCGCCGAGGCTGGGGTCGCTGCCGGAGCCGAGTTCGTCGATGAAGAAGAGGGTGCGACCGTTGGCCTGTTCCATCAGCTCCTTCATGTTTTTAAGATGGGAGCTGTAGGTACTGAGTTCGAATTCGAGGCTTTGGGTGTCGCCGATGTGGATCATCAGTTGCTTGAAGATCCCGAAGGATGAGTCTGGATGGACAGGTACGAGCAGACCGCTTTGCACCATGATCTGGAGCAGGCCGACGGTTTTCATCGTGACGGTCTTACCGCCGGCGTTGGGGCCAGATATGATCAGAATCCGTTGCCGGTCGTCCAGCACCAGGTCTGTCGGGATGACAGGTTTCTGTAATTTCTGGTTATACAGCCACAAGAGCGGGTGGTATGCGCGGATGAGGGTTGCGCCTGAGCGGTCCTTGATCTGCGGCATGGTAGCGTTCATGTCGAGGGCAAGGCGGGCCTTGGCCCGGATGAAGTCGTACTCGCCGAGGATGTCGTGGTACACTTTCAGCAGTGGGGCGTGCACCGATAACTGCTTGGTCAACTGCCGCAGGATGCGTTGTACTTCGGCGCGTTCCTCGTTTTCGAGCGAATAAACATCGTTATTGAGTTCGATGGTTTCTTCCGGTTCGATAAAGGAGGTGCGTCTGGTATCGCTTTCGCCATGCAGGATGCCTTTGACCTGGCGCTTATGTTCGGCCTGCAAGGCTACAACGCGGCGTCCATTGAGGAAGGCCTCTTCGATATCCGCCACATAACCGGCTTTATGTAATTTCTGAAGGATGCGTTCGAAGGTCCGCCGGAGTTCGTTGCGTTTACGAAACAGGCTCATCCGTATACGCTCAAGGTCGGGAGAGGCATGATCGTGGACATGCCCCTGTTCATCCATCACCGTATCGATGGATTCTATGATGGTTTTCTCGTAATGGGTCTGGGCTATGACAAGAAAAAGCGTGGGCAAAGATTCCTGACGTTCCACATTGAACCATCTAAATATCTGGGAGATGGCATCTGCCAATCGGCGGATGTGTACGAAGTCTTCTCCCTTCAGCACAGCTCCGGGTATGCCGAGCAGCTGGAGTTCTTTTCGGATATTGAGAACAGTATCGTTCGGAAAGGCCTGTCCTGACTGTATCAGGAGTTGATAGGACTGTGTCTGGGAGAGTTCACGTTCGATGATATCCCGGCGTGTATGGATGCGCAGGGTTTCATCTTTGGCTGCCGCGTAAGCTGTACGGGTGTGTGCGGCGAGGAGGGCCGTCACTTTATCGAATTCGAGTTGTACGCAGGCGGATTCCGGGAAGATCTTCATGTCTTGGAAGTGGCGGATCCGTCGTGGAATGGCTTTATTGATTGTTGGGCCAATGTTCGGCGTAATCTGCGGCGCAAAGTTACGATTTTACCAGAGGTATTGACGGAGCTTATGAGGAACTGCCGAGGGTTTTCCCAAAGATCATTTTCCCAGCAACTTCATGGCTGCATTATGCCCCGGGATTCCACTTACGCCACCACCACGTACGGCACCGGAACCGCATATCAAGATCCGGGGGTCCTCGGTCTCAACGCCCCATCGATGCTCGATCTTGTTTTCCATGAACGGAAAACTGAGATCCTTGTGGAAGATATTTCCCTTTGGCAGGCCGATGGCACCTTCCAGGTCGAGCGGGGATTTGACCTCTACGCAGGCATCACCCTCAGCAGTCTGTGCGATACAAGATTCTATCGGATCTTCCAGATGCGCATTGAGTTCGGCAAACGCCTGCTTTGTCAATTCCCTGCAAGTCTCGCGGTTGTCTGCTTTGAACAGACTTGCGGGTGTATGCAGGGCAAACATGGTAAGTGTGTGATATCCGCCGAACTGTAATTCCTTACTCAGGATTGAAGGATCGGTGAGCGTGTGGCAATACATTTCCAATGGAAGTGCACGTGGTAATCGGCCCAGTCGGGAGTC
>JBEEMB010000078.1:0-3561 GCA_041167815.1 Bacteroidota bacterium
GTTTGCTGATCCCTTCTCAGGGGGCAGAACAGCCGGATCCTTCGGAGGCCTCAGGATGACAGTAAAAGGGGGGCGTCATCCCTAGGCCTCCACCCCATCATTGTCATCCTGAGGCCTCCGAAGGATCTGGCTGTTGGCATTTATGTAATATGAACCTCTTTGTGAGTGTCATCCCGAGGCATCCGAGGGACCTTGTATTTTTATATCTGTAAAATAAATACAAGCCCTTTCACTAAACTTGGATAGTCATAAAAACCAAACCTCACGCGCGTTTGGCCTTCTCCTGTTCCAGTGCGGCTTTCACCGCTTTACTGAGTTGCGCAAAGTTCGGAAGCCCCGTGTATCGTTCGCCATTGATGAAGATGGCCGGCACCTCACGAACCCCCAGTTCCAGTCCTTCGAGCAGATCCGCCCGTACAGTCCAGCCGAAGACGGAGTCTGTCAGGTGGGCGATGAAATTCTTGTCCTTCACACCAGCTTCGATGGCGTATTCGCGCAGACTGATGCTGCCGAGGTTTCGCCGATGACGAAAGAGCAGATCGTGCATTTCCCAGAAACGCCCGTGTTGCGAGGCAGCCACAGATGCTTCTGCCGCCTTGTGTGCCTTCTGGTGCACCTGCGTCAAAGGAAAATGGCGGAACTGGAATTTGAGTTTTCCCGCATAGGCTTCGAGCAACTCCGCGATCACGGGCTGCAGTTTCGCGCATGCCTCGCTTTCATAATCTCCGAATTCGATAAGAGATACGGGTGCAGACTTCTCTCCTACCCAGATATGCTTCGGGGGGATGATATCAATGGCTTTGTTCTTGTGCGACATGGTACAATTTTTTTAGGGGTGCTACTCCAATCAAATACACATTCAGTTCAAAGGGCCATCGTTTGACCGATGACCCTTTTAAAACATGTTAGACGCAGAATGGTGTGAAAGGATGCGCCGTATCCCTGTTAAAATAATGTTATTCTGTCCGCATCAGACGGAGGCAGGTTCTGTGGTGTCGTTTCGAAACACCACTACCCCGTCGAACACATCCACCATCACCGGATGGCGGCGGTCGATGTCTCCTGCCAGGATCCGCCGGGAGAGCTGGTTGACGATCTCCTTCTGGATCAGGCGCTTCAGCGGGCGGGCACCGAACTGTGGATCGAAGCCGTTCTCCGCCAGGTAATCGACCGCATAATCCGAGAACCGGAGGTCGATACCGCTTTGCGACACCAGCTTCTGCAAGTATCCAAGCTGAATACCGATAATGTTCCGGATCTCCCGCTTCATGAGTGGCTGGAACATAATGATCTCGTCCACCCGGTTGAGGAATTCCGGACGGATGGTCTGGCGCAGCAGGGCCATCACATCCACTTTCGCCCGATTGGCAGCCTCTTCGAGTTCGTCTTCACGAACGCCGTCGAAAGCCTCCTGGATCAGATGACTGCCGATATTGCTGGTCATGATGATGATCGTATTCTTGAAGTTCACCATCCGGCCTTTGTTGTCTGTCAATCGGCCGTCGTCGAGCACCTGCAACATCACGTTCCAAACATCCGGGTGAGCCTTCTCGATCTCGTCGAGCAGCACGACGCTATAAGGTTTGCGACGTACCGCCTCGGTGAGCTGTCCGCCTTCATCGTATCCGACATAGCCGGGAGGCGCCCCCACGAGTCTGGACACCGTGTGTTTTTCCTGATATTCACTCATGTCGATGCGGGTCATCATGCCCTCGTCATCGAACAGATATTCTGCCAACGCCTTGGCGAGTTCGGTTTTTCCCACCCCGGTGGTACCGAGGAAGATAAAAGAACCGATGGGTTTCTTCGGATCCTGGAGTCCTGCACGACTGCGACGGATGGCATCGGCCACCGCGGTGATGGCTTCTTCCTGTCCTACGACACGCTCATGCAGATGGTCTTCCAGTTGCAGCAGTTTTTCGCGGTCGCTCTGGAGCATCTTCGACACCGGGATACCGGTGGCTTTGGCGACATTCTCTGCGATATCCTCTGCATCCACTTCCTCCTTGAGGAGTCGTTTTTCACCGGAGTGCTGGAGTTGATCGGTGAGTTTCGCGATGATCGCGTCCTGTTCCTTCACCTTTCCATATCTGATCTCGGCGACCTGTCCGTAGTGACCTTCCCGCTCGGCACGTTCGGCCTGCAGTTTGAGTTGTTCGATGGCAGCCTTGGCGGTTTGCACCTGCTCCACCAGCTCTTTCTCCTGCTGCCATTTGGCTTTGAGGGTATCCCTTTCCACGGCCAGATTGGCGATCTCCGTATGCAGTTCCTTAAGCTTCACCTCATCGTCTTCACGCTTGATGGCTTCCCGCTCGATCTCGAGCTGACGGATCTGCCGCTCGAGTTTATCGAGTTCCTCAGGCATCGAATTCATTTCCAGGCGAAGCTTGGCAGCGCTTTCATCGATCAGGTCGATGGCCTTATCCGGCAGAAAGCGGTCGGTGATATAACGGCTCGACAATTCCACCGCAGCGATGATCGCCTCGTCCTTGATCCGCACGTGATGGTGCGTTTCGTAGCGATCTTTCAGTCCGCGGAGAATCGAAATGGCATCTTCCGGTGTCGGCTCATCGATGATTACCTTCTGGAATCGGCGTTCCAACGCCTTGTCCTTCTCGAAGAATTTCTGGAATTCGTTGAGTGTGGTGGCACCCACGGCCCGCAGTTCTCCGCGTGCCAAAGCCGGCTTGAGGATATTTGCGGCATCCATCGCTCCTTCGCCGCCGCCTGCACCCACCAGGGTGTGGATCTCGTCGATGAAGAGGATGATTTCCCCGTCGCTGCCCGTCACTTCCTTGACGACACCTTTCAGGCGTTCCTCGAATTCACCTTTGTACTTGGCACCGGCGATCAGCTGGCCCATGTCGAGGGCGTAGATGATTTTTGATTTCAGGTTTTCCGGCACATCCCCGTTGACGATCCGCATGGCGAGTCCTTCGGCGATGGCCGTCTTACCTACGCCCGGTTCACCTACCAGAATTGGATTGTTCTTCGACCTGCGGGTGAGGATATGCAGGGTGCGCCGGATCTCCTCATCCCGTCCGATGACCGGATCGAGCTTACCCTGACGGGCCATTTCATTGAGGTTTCTGGCGTATTTGTTGAGGGCGTTGAACTGGGTTTCCTGGGTTTGGCTTTTCACCGTCTCCCCTTTACGCAGTTCCTTGATTGCTGTGGTCAGTCCCTTTTCCGTCAGACCGGCATCCTTGAGGATCTTGGAGGCCTGATCGCTGCCCTGAAGGATCGCCATGAGCAGGTGTTCGGGCGTTACAAACTCATCCCCGAAACCTTTCAGCAGGGAGCCAGCCCGAAGCAGCGCCTGGTTGGCATCACGCCCCAACGACTGCGCAGCTTCGGCGTCGGTCTTCGGAAGACGCCCCATCAGTTCGTTGAGTTTCGTGTCAACCAATGCGAGGCCGACGTTGTTCTTTTTCAACAGGTATTCTACCGGAGAATCCTTCTGATCCAGCAATGCCAACAGTAGGTGTTCCGTTTCAATATTCGGATTTCGCTGATTGTAGGCCTGTTGTTGGGCCTGTTGCACCACTTCCTGTGCCCTGA
>JBEEMB010000116.1:0-5459 GCA_041167815.1 Bacteroidota bacterium
CCGAAATTCATGATGGGCCAGCCGGCCGATACGTTCAGCCAACGCATTCACTGGCTGCCCCGTTGGCTCTGGCGCCGTCTATCCGCGTTGAGTCTGCGTATCCGCAATGGCCGTAATCGACAGTACGGACTCCCCGAGCCGGAAGGCCCCATCGGTTCACACCATCCAACCATCAACGAAGATCTGTTTTATACCATCCGGCATGGAAAGATCAAACCCCGGCCGGATATCGCCCGACTGGAAGGATCCTCGGTACATTTCACAGACGGAAGCACCGGACAGTATGACACGATCATCGCCTGCACAGGTTACATCATCGCACATCCTTTCTTCGACAAGTCCTTCATCGATTACAGCGAGGGAGAAGTGAAACTCTGGTTGAAGATGCTGCATCCGTCCATCGACAATTTATATTTCATCGGACTGTTCCAGCCGCTGGGCTGTATCTGGCCTGGCTCGGAATTACAAAGCCGGATCATGGCCAGACATCTGTCAGGAAAATGGGTACGCCCCGATGATATTGACGCCCTGGCTGAAGCCGAGCTACGGAACCCCGATTTCCACCAGATCAACACCCCCCGGCATACCATCACGGTCGATTACCACCGATTCAGAAAAAGACTCGATCAGGCATTGCGGAAATATTCCATGAAGCAGGCCATGTCAGTCTGATTCAGGACCAAGGTGTTCGCATGGCAACACCTGAATCGTGGATTTCCCTTGGTCAGGTCACCTTTTTTTCGTATATTCCAACAAAAAAGGATATGACGCTTTCGCGCAGACAGTTCATAGGACGGACTACACTTGGTCTGGCAGGTGCCGCTTTGTTCAGTGATGCCCTACTGGCGGCGGGCCGCAAGAAGGGTGAGTTGACAGGACTTCAGCTTTATTCCGTCCGGGCTGATATGATGAAGGATCCATTGGGCACCCTGAAAGCCCTGCGGGCGATGGGTTATGTACACGTCGAGCATGATAATTATGTCAACCTTAAATTTTACGGATGGTCCGCTCAGGAATTCAAAAAGATACTGGACGACCTGGGCATGAAAATGCCCAGCGGTCACACGGTGATGAGCTGGAAACACTGGGACGAGTCCAAAAAAGAACTGACGGATGTGTGGAAATACACAGTAGAAGATGCCGCAGTGCTCGGCCAGCAATTTGTGATCAGTCCATCAATGGAAGCCAACGTGCGCCGCGACTATGACAAACTGCTGAAGTTCATGGAGGTCTTCAACAAGAGTGGAGAATTGTGCAACAAATCGGGTATGAAATTCGGATATCATAACCACGATTTCGAATTCAGTGAATCCCTCAACGGACGCACACTTTTCGATATCATCCTCAGCGAGACGGATCCGAAGCTCGTGATGCAGCAGCTGGACATCGGCAACATGCTGAACGGCGGGGCAAAGGCACTGGACATCATGCAGAAATACCCCGGCCGCTTCGAGTCGATGCATGTGAAGGATGAAATCGTCGGCAATGGCGACCATCATAAATATGAATCATGCGTTCTCGGCACAGGCATCATCCCCGTCAAGGAAGTCATAGATCTGGGCCGCAAATGGGGCACGAAACACTTCATCATCGAGCAGGAATCCTACCAAGGCAAAGCTCCATTGGACAGCATGAAGGAGAACATCGCCATCATGCAGAAATGGGGATATAAATAAATACAACCCTCAACAACCCGATCGGGCGTCAATGTCGTACAAGACATTTGACGCCCGTTTTTTTTAGGGTATACATGACCGTTAGAACCCCGCGATTTGAAGACTAGATAAAAGTGAAATAGATGAGTGTAATTGCTGCGACACTCATCAGCAGTAATGCGAGCCATCCAAAAACATTCGACCATCGCCCGTTCACCCGGTCTCCCATGATGAGTCGATTGTTGCAGATATGCAGGATGATGGCGATCACCACGGGCGCCATCACACCATATACGACGGCCGTTAGTAAGAGTGCCCGCATCGGCGATAGTCCGGACATATTGATCATCAGCGCTGAAAGTATGGAGAGGATCATCACACCATAGAAACCACGGGCTTCATGGAATTTCTTGTTCAATCCCTCCTTCCACCCAAAGGCTTCACTGACCATATATGATATCGCTCCGGCCAACACCGGGATGGATAGCAGACCAGTACCAATGACGCCCACAGAAAAGAGTAGGTAAGACATGTCTCCTGCCAACGGGCGGAGTGCCTGTGCGGCATCCTGCACGGTGGAAATCTCCCGGACGCCTGCCGGAAACATGACGGAACCAGTGGTCAGGATGATGAAAAATGCGACCAGGTTCGAAAAAAACATCCCCCCGCGCACATCCTTTTGCATATCATCGAGTACGCGTTTGTCTACAACCAGTCTGCGCACTTTGACTTCTTCCACTTCCATGGACGTCTGCCAGAAGAAAAGATATGGAGAGATGGTGGTACCCAGCAATGCCACGATGATCATGATAAAATCCTTGTCCCAACGGATCTCAGGAATGATGCTGTGCCAAAACACTTCCGACCAGTCGGTTTTCGTCAGGAAGGGAACAATCATGTAACAAAGCAATGACAGACATAGCCACCGAAGGATGTTGGCTATCCGGCGGTATGGGAGTGCGATGGTGACATACGTAATGCTGATGCCGAACAGTATGTTGAATACAGGTGCGGGTACGGCGGGTGCCAGCATGTTGGCAACCGCTCCCATGCCCGCCAGATTCGCACCGATGTTGAGAATGATGGCAGGAAAGCTCACCAATACGATCAGCCAGAGAACAGGTTTCGGATAATGCAACCGGATAACGGCAGTCAGTCCTTTCCGGGTGACAAGACCAATACGGGCGCACATTTCCTGCACGGCAATCATCAATGGGAGCGTCAGCAGTGAGGTCCAAAGTGTGGAGAGCCCAAATCCCGCCCCGGCCTGGGAGTATGTGGCAATGCCGGAAGGATCATCATCACTGGCACCAGTCACCAGGCCGGGCCCAAGCAGACGACGAAGGCTTGACCAGCGAGACTGCGGCCTGCGGTGTCGAGCGTGCTTTGAGTCTCCATTCATAGGTTAAATGTAATCGAAATAGCGGCAGGCTGTTGGGGCCCGGGTGTATCATGCAAACTGTAGGTCTGTGTATTATGCAGGAGGAAGGGTTATGCATGCCCCATCCAGAGTGCCCCTCCGATGCTGTCGCGCGATGCACCTGTAACGGTAGACAAAGCTGTCGACTCTTCTCGCCAGCGAAGTACCCCAAGCAGCCCCATGATCAATGCTTCCTTGTACATGGCGGTCACAGGATCGGCAGCTATTGCGGAGATGCCCAAAGGCTTCATCAGTGCATCGATGCGGGAAACCAGGAAGGCGTTCAAGGCCCCTCCCCCCGTCACCAGGAGTCTGGATCCTGCCACATCGCGCAGCTCAGCCTGATCGATCACCCCAGAAACGCCTGTGCTGACCGCCCATGCGATGTATTCTACCACAGTCCTCAATGCATTTGGTATGATGCCGCCAGATTTCAGGATGACAGGCATCACTACGTCTGTACCAAAATCATTGGGCAGCGATTTAGGGTATGCCATGCTGTGATATGGCAGTGATTGAAGTTGGCGGAGTAATTCATGATCGATCTCACCGGTGGCAGCAATGCGCCCGTCTTCGTCAAAATCCAGCCCCTGCGGTGCCACGAGCAGGTTGAGCAGACGGTTGGCGGGGGATGTGTCGAAAGCGACATAACCGGCTGGTGTCGCCACCGACAGATTGGCGATACCTCCGATATTCAACAGGAAACGCTCATCGGGGAACAATAATTTTTCCCCGATGGGAACGATCGGGGCGCCCTGTCCGCCCAATGCCACATCGAGTGCGCGGAGATCCGTAACAACCGGCAGTCCCGTCTCCGCAGCGATGGCGGCACCGCATCCTATCTGGCCGGTCATGCGTGGAGGCATGTGAAAAGTGGTATGCCCGTGTGAAGCGATGAGAGAGACGCGATAAGAGAGTTCGTTCTCCTCCATGAAACGGCAGACCTGACGGCCGATATAATGGCCGAAGTCTGCATGCAGCAGCATGTATTCACGTGCGGAAAGCTCGGTGGCTCCTTTCAGCCGCTCCTGCCAGGATGCCGGATATTCGCAGCATTCCGCGGCTTCAATCTGCCATGTCCACCGGCCACCAGCCTCTTCGAATTGAATAAATGCCAGGTCCAGTCCGTCGAGCGAGCTCCCGCTCATGACTCCGATCACACGATAGATCATTTTTCACTGATTTTAGCCTGTAAATGCCTGCGGCATGGAAATGGCACGCGGTTTCACAATCATTTGATTAGATTTGTGACTGTGCCAATGGGCCGAAATTACCACAATGTATGGTCAAAAATCTGAGTGAGCGACATTCATTGCTGAGCAACTGGATCGGAGAACTGAGAAATACGGAGATTCAGGGAGACCGGATGCGTTTCCGTCGCAATCTTGAGCGTATCGGAGAGGTCATCGCCTATGAGATCAGCAAGGAACTTCCTTCGGAAGACCGGGAGATCGGAACACCGCTGGGTACTTCGATCTGCAAGGTTTTGAGCCAGCAGCCGGTGCTGGCCACGATCCTGCGTGCAGGGCTGCCCTTGCACCAGGGGATGCTGAACTATTTCGACCGGGCAGATAACGCCTTCATTTCCGCTTATCGGAAACACCATGGCGACGGTAGTTTCGAGATCGAATTGGAATATCTCTCCTGCCCTTCATTGGAGGGCAGGATCCTGATCATCAGCGACCCGATGCTGGCGACCGGAGCATCGCTGGTGAAGACCATCCAAAAACTGAAGGAAGAAGGAAAGCCCGCTTCCATTCATGTGGTTTCAGCGATTGCCTGCACGGTGGGGATTGAATTCGTAGGACGAGAGCAACCTGATGTGAAGATTTGGTGTGGCGCGATAGACGAAGAATTGACGGCCAAAGGGTATATCGTTCCGGGGCTTGGGGATGCCGGGGATCTGGCTTTTGGAGAGAAGACGCAACAATAAATATAAACACAGGGAAGTTACATGTACCTGATCCGTACCATACGAGCATTTATTGGGCCGATGCTGGTGATTTGCCTGCTCAGCCAGGAGCTTCGTGCACAGGATCCTCACTTCTCTCAATTCTTTACTTCTCCACTTACGCTGAACCCTGCCCTTACCGGCTTGTTCGACGGAGATTTCAGGGTGGCCGGAAACTTTCGCAATCAATGGCCGACCATCAACAATGCCTTCAAAACGGGTACGGCATCCATCGATTTCTCCCTTTTAAAAGATAACATCCCGGAAAATGACCGCTGGAGCATCGGATTGCTGGCCTTGAACGACCGCTCCGTCAACCGCATCCTCAACAACAACCACTACTCCGTGTCCACTGCCTATCACAAAGGATTGGATGAAAACGGATATCATCAGCTGACCATCGGTTTTCAAGGTACCTACACTTCCAAGGTAC
>JBEEMB010000175.1:0-6409 GCA_041167815.1 Bacteroidota bacterium
CTTTGGATTCACCAATGCGGGACGCGATGTCAGAGATTACTATGAGATTCGATTCAAAGACCGGACCCGTTCGGAATACTGGTTCGACAGTGCATGGAAAAAGTCGGATATCCGGATTGAACAAATCGGGGTGAAAGGAGGAAACACGGTGTTGGATACCGTAGCATACACCGTGTTTGGCCCTGTGGTTTTTGACGAATCATTTCGTGGTAAGGCTGAACAAAGTAAGGCATACGCCCTACGCTGGGTGGCGCATGATAGTGCCAACATACTCAAAATGTGGCATTTGTTGAACCGTGCGCGCACACACGATGACTATCTCACGGCCATCAGCCACTTCAATGTGCCCGGCCAGAATATGATATTCGCTTCCAGAAACGGAGACATCGCACTATGGCAACAGGCGACTTTCCCAATGCGGTGGAAGGATCAGGGATTGTTTGTCATGCCCGGATACGACAGCTCCTACATGTGGCAGGGTTACATCCCCATGGAACAAAATCCGCATACCTTCAATCCGGAGCAGGGATTCATCAGCAGTGCCAACCAACGACCGGCAGATTCAACCTACCCCTATTTCATACCGGGGCAGTATGATGTCTACCGTGGCATCATCATCAACCGAAAGCTCGCTGCAACCTATGATGCGACTCCGGAGGATATGATGCGCCTTCAAAATGACAATTACAATGTCTTTGCGGAATACGCAAGACCAATACTGCTTCGGCATGTCGACAGCGCCAGCCTCGATAATGCAGGAAAATATTACCTCAAGATGTTGGGTGATTGGAATCTGCAGAATGACCCGGAACAGAAAGGGCCTTCTGTTTTTACTGCCTGGTGGGATAGCCTGCAGCAGGTTGTGTATGCTGATGATCTCAATAGGACTGAAAAGCCCGTCATCCGTCCGGAGAAATTTGTGTTGCTCGAAGCCCTGCTGAGAGATACCGCCTATAGATTCATTGACGATACCCGCACACCTGCCACAGAAGATCTGAGGGCAATCGTGACCAGGGCATTTCGCCTGGCGATCCCGCAAATTGACAGCCTCGAGAAAAAGGGACGGCTGTCCTGGGCAAAAAATAAAAATACCACTGTTTACCATCTCCTTAGAAATGCGGCCATGCCCTTTGCGCGTGAGGGTGTTCAAAATGGAGGCGGAACGCATATCATCAACGCCACTACACATGATCATGGTCCGAGTTGGAGGATGGTTGTCCATTTGACCACCCCAATCGAAGCGTATGCTGTATACCCTGGTGGTCAGCAAGGGAACCCGGGGAGCCAGTTTTATGATTCTTTCATAGACAAATGGGCAAAGGGTGAGTACTATCGGATCTGGTTCATGACCGTGGGCGACCAAAAAAGTCCCAGGGTGAAATGGCGGATGTCATTCAGCAGTTAAGCCATATCTACTTCTTACATCAGATATCAATCCACATGAAATTTCTCCTAGCTGTCATATCTACCGCACTCCTGGCTTACGCCGGAGGCATTTTTCTGCCATGGTGGTCCGTCGCGCTGGCCGGATTCATCTCAGGTATCTGGCTTATACAAAAGCCCGGAATGTCATTTCTATCTGCTTTCTCTGCCGTCTTTCTCCTTTGGGGATGCTTTGCCCTCTTCCGCAGTCAGATGAATGAAGACATACTGGCAACTCGATTTGCACAGCTCATCCTGAAGTCCAATAACCCTTTGTTGCTGGTGATAATGACCGGCATCATTGGTGGTCTGGTTTCGGGACTGGGTGCCTTGTCCGGCAGCCTTGGCAGGACCTTGCTGGCTGGTGGTCAGGAAGAGACAGCATCCGAACAGCTTGAATCTTCCATCGCATCTTCTGAAGAACAAAACGGTTGATGCCTGCAGACTCAAATTTCTTCAGGCTGTTAGTGCTTTGGTGCATGCTGATGCCCCTGACGGTGATGGCGGGCAGGGTACATGGTCGGGTCTCGGATGCCTCGGGTCGCCCGATCCCTTTTGCTTCCGTCACTTTAAAGGGAACGACCATCGGCACTACGTCAAATGCCAAGGGGGCATATACGCTGGAAGTGCCCGCAGGCAACCATGTGGTTGAATGCCGACATGTGGGCTATCACCGCGAATCCCGGTCTTTTCGAATGGAAGGGCAGGACATCAACCTGGACTTTGTATTACGCATCGAGGAGCTCACGATGGCTTCCATCACGGTAAAGCCGGGGGATGAGGATCCCGCATACAAAATCATGCGGGAAGCCATCAAGGCAAGACCACGCTACGAAAACCAGGTTTCGGGTTATGCATGTGATGTTTATTTGAAAGGCTTGCTCCGGCTTGATAGTTTCCCCGACAAATTCATGGGTCAGAAGGTGGATTTTGAAGATGGTGACAGCGCTAAACAAAGGGTCATTTTTCTATCTGAGACCTTGGCCCGGCTCTCTGTCCAATCACCAGACAAGCAGACGGTACGTGTCTTGTCGACAAGGGTAAGCGGTGCGAGTGATGCTTACGGACTTGCCGATCCGCGTATGATCTCCTTTTATTCAAATATCGTGGAGATTTCACGTGCAATCAATCCCAGGGGGTATGTGTCACCTATTGCAGACAATGCCTTCCAGTATTACAGGTTCAGATACCGAGGGGCCTTCTTCGAAGACGGTCGCCAGATCACCCGGATTGAAGTCATCCCAAAGCGTGATTTTGATCCTGTATTCAGTGGATACATCCACATCGTGGATGATGAATGGAGCATTCATGGCCTTGAACTCAGCATCGAAAAGGATGCACAATTGTCGTTGCTTGACAAGCTCGTCATCCGGCAGCAACACATGCCATTACCCGGAAAAGTCTGGATGCTGCAGAATCAATCCATCATCCCATCTGCTAAAAAGTTCGGATTCCAGGCCGGTGGATACTTTTCTGCGGTTTTTTCCAATTACGAGATCGATCCGGTGTTTGATAAACGAACATTCGGACGTGTTATCCTGCGGTATGATTCCGGGTCTAACCAACGCGCCCGCCACTGGTGGGACTCCATCCGTCCCATGCCCCTGCTTCCCGAAGAACTCAGGGATTTCAAGCGAAAGGACAGCCTCGAACAACTCAGGAAACAACCGGCATACCTTGACTCGCTTGACAGTATAAGAAACAGGGTCACCCCCATGTCAATTTTCCTGACAGGACAAACCTTCACCAGGCGTTCAAAAAAGTTAAGCCTCTCACTTGATCCGCTCATCAAATACGTAGGTTTCAACACCGTTGAGGGGGCTTATCTCAGACTGAACGGGGCCCTTACACGAGAACTGCGGCAGAACAAGAGCATCACCGTCAGCCCATCACTTCGCTACGGTTTCAGCAATGGACATTTGAACCCTTCTATCTCGGCAACCCTTAGAAACAGTGGGAAATCTGACGGGCGATGGACACTTTCAACAGGAAGCGGGGTGTTCCAGTTCAATGGTGCCAATCCCATTACCCAACTGGCCAATACTACAAATACGCTGTTCTTTGGTAACAACCATATGAAAATCTACGAGGCAAGATTTCTGAGCCTCTCACATGGGCGTACGATTGCCCCCGGACTTACACTCACCGCTCAAGTCAAGTATCAGGACAGGCTACCGCTCGAAAATTCCGATACCACAACTTTCTGGGGCCGACGAAAAGTAAACATGCGATTTACGCCGAATCGAGCTACGGGATGGTCGCCATACAACATAGAAAGACATCAGGCCCTGCTCCTGAACTTAAACCTGCGTTATCGTCCGGGTATCAGATATGTTGAATTCCCAGACAGACGGGAGGAGATATCCTCGCGTTACCCTTTGATTACCCTGGATTATGTCCGCGGTGTCGGAGGAATGCTGGGGAGCGATGTGGATTTTGACCGATGGAAGTTGTCGATCACGGATGATATCAACCTGGGGATGGCGGGCCGGTTCAGTTACAGGATGTCTGTAGGAGGATTTGGTTTCGCAAGGAAAGTGGAACTTCCGGATCTGCAGCATTTCAATGGTAATCAACTGCTGACCGCTCAGTCCTTTCTGAACACTTTTCAGCTCGCTCCATATTATACCTTATCTCAGGATGCAGGAAATTATGCCGTCATGCATCTGCAGCATGAATTGCTTGGGGGGGTGACCAACCGGATACCGATCATCCAGCGGTTAGATCTCCGGCTCCTGGCGGGGACCAATCTGCTGTATCGTTCTCCTACTGATCACTATGTGGAAGCGTTTGCAGGGATGGATAATCTATTCAATTCCATACGATTGGATTTCCTCAGATCATGGTACCCTGGTCGCCCGGGGACAACAGGCATCCGAATCAGTATCAGGCTGCTCAACGAATTGCTGTCCGACAACTGACGACCGGTTATTGATCCTGGTCATTATTCATTGCTTTTGGAATGTGTACCTTTGCATTTTCCAAGCCACTTCAAATGCCCTTCCTGCACAATCGCATTTCCAGAACGGAATTAAAACGTCGGGTTGAGTCAGATCCGACGCCACGGACGACCATCTCTTTTTATTTGTACACCCCCCTTTCTGATCCGCAGGCCATGCGAGATGAATGGTATGCCCGCATGGCTGAATTGGGTGTATTTGGCCGTATTTATATGGCCGGGGAAGGTGTCAATGCTCAAATCAGTGTTCCCACGGAGCATTTGGACGCATTTCGGAGTTTGTTGTATTCCTACCCAGGGTTCGAGGGACTTCGCCTGAACGTTGCAGTGGATGATCGGAAGAACTCATTTTTTGTACTGGATATCAAAGTGCGACCACGCATTGTGGCTGACGGTATCGAGGATCCGAATTTCGATATGTCACGCAAAGGGAATTATGTGGATGCCGAGGGGTTCAACCGGCTGACGGAAGATCCTGATACCCTGGTGATCGACATGCGTAACCATTATGAGTTCGAGGTGGGGCATTTTCAAGGTGCCGTCGAGATCCCCAGTGATACCTTTCGTGAGCAGCTTCCTATGGCCGTTGATATGCTTGGTGATCGGAAGGATAGAAATATTATCATGTATTGCACAGGAGGCATACGATGTGAAAAAGCCAGTGCCTGGATGTTGCACAATGGCTTCTCCAATGTTTTCCACCTGGAAGGAGGGATCATTAATTATGTACGTCAGGTGAGGAATAACGACCTGGAGAATAAATTCATCGGGAAGAATTTCGTATTTGATGAACGACTGGGCGAGCGGATAAGTGAGGATGTGATCGCCCACTGCCATATTTGTGGTAAACCGGCCGATACCCATGTAAATTGTGCCTATAAAGGATGTCACCTGCTATTCATTCAATGTGAATCCTGCGCTCAGGAACTCGAAGGTTGCTGCAGCAACTCATGCAGGGACACACATAGACTTCCCGAAGAACAGCAGGCAGTTATAAGGAAGGGGATCCATCGCCCACACAATATCTTCAATAAATCCCGCTCTAAAATGAAGGGGCTTTCACGGCGGGATTGAAGCATCTGCTTCAATCCTCTCCCCATCAATTCTATCCGATTGCGCCGAGTCTTTCAAGACTTTGCACCACCCTTTGGCGGGTTTCTTCGTCTGTCAGGGTCTCTGGATTAAATGGAGCGCCAATCACACGTTCGTAAAGTTCCCGATACCTGCCGGAAATGGTTTCGATCCATTCATCAGTCATCACCGGAACAACCTGTCCCTCTTTACCCATGAATCCCTCTGAAATCAGCCATTCCCGCACGAATTCTTTGCTGAGTTGAAGCTGACGCTCACCACGCGCCTGTCTTTCTTCAAACCCTTCTGCCAGGAAATACCGGGAGGAGTCAGGTGTATGAATTTCATCCATCAGGCAGATGCGGCCATCCAATAGACCGAACTCATATTTGGTGTCGGCCAGGATCAATTGCCGGGCATTTGCGAGCTCGCACCCTTTTTTAAAGAGTCGAAGCGTAAGGTCTGCCAGTTCATCCCATTGTGCACGCGTAGCCAGCCCTCGGGAGATGATCTCATCAGGGGTGATATCCTCATCATGTCCAGCTTCAGCCTTGGTGGAAGGCGTCAGGATGGGTTCGGGAAAGAAATCGTTTTCTTTCATGCCGTCAGGCATTTTAGCACCGCAAAGGGAACGCAGACCCGCATTGTACGTGCGCCAGGCATGCCCCACCAAATTACCCCGGACAACCATCTCTATCCTGATCGGTTCACATTTTCTGCCTACGGAAACATTGGGAGCAGGCACATCTGATAGCCAATTTGGGCAAATTTCAGCCGTGGCATGCAACATATGAGCCGCTATTTGGTTAAGTATTTGTCCTTTAAATGGAATAGGGCGAGGAAGAATGACATCGAAAGCGGAGATCCGGTCACTCGCCACCATAACCAGCCATTCAGCACCTATGTAAAAGACATCTCGTACCTTTCCTTTGTAGAAACCCGACTGTCCGGGGAGTG
>JBEEMB010000032.1:0-4014 GCA_041167815.1 Bacteroidota bacterium
AGCAGTACGCTGGATTGGACTGTTGATCAGATATATCTCAATTCGACGCCTCGATTCCGTGTTTTTGCAGGTACCCTGGAAGAAAACGGATTCTCCTTGTGGGAGTCAGGCAAGATGACGCTGAAACCCGCAGCGGGTGATTTTGCCACGCAGACCGAAACCCTGCTGGTCAATGGAACGGCCAAGATCACCGGCAATCTCAATGCCGCAGGCACCCATTATGCAGTGGCCGGACTTTCCGCTAATCAAACCGTGACGAAAGCCACGGATAACACCATTGCCATGACCGATAAGGATGACCCCAACGGCTGGTGGAATGGCTCCAGTTACCGTTTCCTTCCCAACGTATCGGGCAATTATCTTGTATCCGTTCAGGTCAACTGGACAGTCGGCACTACCAATACGGCGAATGACCAGGTCAATATCCAGATTCGGAAGAATGGAAGCACGATCGCTTTAGCTCAGGATATCATGCCGACCAGCGCCAGCAGGACCCAGCGACTCACCGCCATTGTGACGCTGAACGGTACGACAGACTATCTGGAAGTCACCGGGTTCACTTCCAGTAACACCAATCATGATATTACCGGTGACGCCAGCCGTGTGTGGACAAAATTCGAAGCATACAAGATCAACTGACCTACATGACCTCTACGATCAAAAAATATTTCATTTCAGCTGCAGCCCTGCTGGCATGTCCCTTGTTGCTTTTCGCACAGGGATCCGGGCGGGCAGGCTTTGGTACCACATCTCCTGCTGCATCTGCAAAGCTGGAAGTTTCTGCCACCAACAAGGGGTTTCTCGCGCCCCGGGTCAACCTGACGGGGACATCCGATGTGGCTACCATCGCATCCCCTGCAACCGGACTGATGGTGTACAATACGGCGACCGCGGGGACATCCCCCACCGATGTGACGCCCGGGTTCTATTACTACGACGGAACCAAATGGCAGCGTTTCATCAACCAATATCCGGATGCCACCATCAGTTTCGATAAGGCGACACCTACCACTTCAGGCGTTGCCTTCACCCCCAGCATCACTCAGAACGCAGATTATATTTATGTCAGTTCTGTGAATGGCAGCCAGTGGACCTGGAATGGGTCGGCTTATGCGGTTTATGCACCCATTGCCTCCACGCCCTGGTACACGTCCGGTACAACGACCGATGCGGGAGCCACCAAGACGGCCAGTATTTACCGGAGTGGAAACCTTGGCATCGGGGTCACATCCCCGACCTCCACGCTGGAAGTGGGTACGGCCAACGGAAGTGTGGCAGGGGAGCTGGTGCTGAATCCAAAAAACACGAGCAACCTGGGAGGTGGACTGTTGATCAGGAAAGCGCAGAACGGCAGTTCAAAAGACTGGGTGTTGGAACAGTATATGGGATTAAGGGCGGACCTGCTCAATCCCCGTTTCAGGATCTATCCATCCGGCGACGAGACCCTCGGTCTTTCCATCATGGAAAATGGCAAGATGGCGATCAACCCGACATTGGATTATACCAGTCAGACGGAGACCCTGCTGGTGAATGGAACCACACGGGTCACGGGCACCATAAATGCTGCGGGTGGAATGTATGCCTCTGCAGGCCTTACTGCAGACTATGATGTTTCATCGGGTGGCAGTGTTTCTACAATCCCCATGGTGGATGTATCAGATCCCAACGGCTGGTGGGATGGCACAAACTACCAGTTCCAGCCAACGGTTGCAGGCTACTACTCCATATCGGCCATGGCTAACTGGCAGGGGAATTCTGGCGCTGGGGGCAATATGAACCTGTACATCTACAAGAACAATACGGATGTGCTGGCCAGTGTGACAGATCAGCTGCCCACAAAAGCATCCACTACACAATTGGTTACGACCGTTGTGTATCTCAACGGCACCACGGACAATGTGCAGATCCGCGTCTTGAACAACGGGACCAATCCTTCCTCGAATCCTGCCATCAGGATCACGGGTGCACAGCACTGGACCAAGGTGGATGCGTATAAGATCAATTGAAAGCGCTTTTGCCAGTCAGAGCCTTTCGTTTGTAAATGATCCGAACAGGTTTCTGTTCGACTTGCATACATGGACTGCTCTCCGGTGATTTAGTGATCATTGTGATGCATATGTCCTTCAATAATGAAGGATAAAGCGTTTTATGGGACAATTCATCTGACGGGGGAATCTTTTTTCGTCCAGCAACCCCATGAAGATTCATTGATCACCAGCCGATTTTCTCTCCTTTAAGGGTTAGAAAAATTTAAGACCCGTTTTTTCTTCCATTTAAGGAATGAAAAGGGGGATAATGTGTACATTTAACCATATGCCCCATATCAAAATCAGGAATGGGTTACGCCTTGATCGATCAAAACAACTCAAATCAATGAACTTTCATTTGCAACTCCACTGCAAAGCCCTTGTCTTTTTGATCACATGTTTAAGCCTGTCTGTTACGTCATGGTCACAGGTAGGGATTGGAACGACCAGTCCGGCTGCTTCTGCTCAGTTGGAAGTATCGAGCACCACCAAAGGATTCTTACCTCCAAGAATGACCTATGCGCAACGTCAGTTGATTTCATCGCCCACGCCCGGCTTGTTGTTATGGTGCAGCAACTGTGGTACCGGAGAACTGCAGGTTTACAATGGGGCCGCCTGGACAAATATGATCGGTGGCACGCCCAGTCCGGTCTTATCCATTGGTGATAGTTACGGCGGCGGGGTGATCGCCTATATTCTTCAAAGTGGTGATCCCGGATTTGTAGCGGGTTCGACACATGGCTTCATTGTCACATCCGCTGACCTTTCTGCTGCATCTCCATGGTGGAATGGAGTGGCATATACAATAACAGGGGCCACCGGAACAGCCATCGGTACAGGATTGACCAACACCAATGCCATCATTGCAACCCAGGGAACTACGGCCAGTTATGCAGCAAGACTATGTGCAGATTACTCCGTAACTGTGGGTGGTGTCGTGTATGATGACTGGTATTTTCCCAACCTTGATGAGTTGAATAAAATTTATTTGAATAAATCGACCATCGGTGGCTCATTCAGCAACTATTACTGGAGTTCTACCGAGGCCAGCCAGAACAATGCCAGGGTTCAGAACTTTCTCAATGGGAATCAGACTAGCCAGTGGAAGGATCCGGCATATGCTGTCAGGGCCATTCGGTCATTTTAATGATCGATCATTTCAATATCGGGGCTAATATGAAGCGTCAGCATCGTCATAGATAAGACCGGGGAGTTGTCCACCCTGCGCTGCCATAAAGTCAAACCGCCGGGCCCCTGCTTTTTTTCAACTCGGCTTCCATGAACTCGCCCGGGGAGCAGCCGACTTCTTCTTTAAACGTCTTGTAAAATCCCGACCGGGAGGCGAAACCCGAGGCAAGGCCGATGGCATCGAGGGTTATGGACCGCAGGTCAGCCTCCTTGAGTAATTGCTTGGCGTGTTCGATCCGGTATTGGGTGCGCAAGGTGGTGACCTTTGTTTTCAGGATGTTCCGGAAGCAATAATACAGGTGGTGTTTGGGCACTTCCAACTGATCTGCGAGGCTTTCGAGGGAAAAATCCTGGTCAAGATAGGGTTTCTGCGCTTCCATCCAGGCCATCATCCGCTCGGAGAGGGCGTCGAAGGGATCCTTGTTCGTTTCGTCCGTTGTCGTATTCCCAAGCTTATCCGGCGAATCTGCTGAGGACGATGTACTCGTTTCCGGCATCGATCCTTCCTCCCTGATCGATTCATTTTTCTTTGAATCCTTCAAGGCAAGTTTGTACTTCGGGATGCCGTAGAGGATCCTTGGAAAGATGATCATCATCAGGGGCATGGAAATCAGGCTGACACCTACAAAGTACAATGCCTGGTGTTGGTAGATATCCGTACGGTCGAAATCCGGGCTGCTGTAATAGGCGATCAATGCCCAGAGGTAGTAAATGCCGGTGAGCAGGACAAAAATCGTGAGCGACAGCAGCCAGCGAAAGACGAAGCGCGTCTGTTTGACGGGCCTGTTGATATGATACT
>JBEEMB010000056.1:0-3555 GCA_041167815.1 Bacteroidota bacterium
TTGATGCCACCATCCACGGATTTGAAGACCCTTCCCGCACTTCCCAGAAAACCGAATCCTGCATAGATGTCGCCATTGGCTGCAATCTCAATATCCCCACCCACATCCCAAATACCCGTGGTTGAATAAGTGCTCAGCACATTGGTCCAGGTCGCACCACCGTCTGAGGATCGCATCACACCTCCGGTGTTGATATAATTCCCAAATGTTGCAGCCAATACCACACCGGTAGATGTGACCACCAGTTTGTTGACATATTTGAAATAGTTGCTCGATGATGGATTGGTAGATGCGAGACGGCTCCAGGTGGTGCCGCCATTGGCCGATTTCCAGATCCCACCGCCCTGCTGGGCGTCCGAATTCGACCAGCCCTCCCCCGTTCCAGCATAGATATTCTGTGTGTTGGCCGGATCGAAGGCAATGGTTGAAATCGCAAGATTATCCCACAAGTCATCGACATGGTTCCACACGGGGGCCACCGCTGTGATGTCATCAGTGTACCAAAGCCCGCCACCGACTCCACCGGCCCAGCATTTCTTGTTGGTCCCATCATTCGGGTCAAAAGCTACGCCCCGGGTACGTCCACCCACGTTGGTTGGGCCGCGTTCCGTCCAGCTGATGCCGGAAATTGCAGCATTCATTGAAATTGTCCTGGCCATTTCATCCGCTACAAACAACCGTTCTTTGGGAACCGAACGCAACGCCGGATCTGCCGTCATGAGGAAATCATGCTCTGCTGCCAGATCAGGCCGGTCACGCTTCGGGATGCTGTCTACATTTCTAATAAATTCAGCGGAACGTTTCGAATACGGATGACTTCTTACCCAGTCGGCCCATCTATCTTTTTCACGGGCAATACGGTCTACATACCGTGAACCTTTAGCCAAAGTTTGCGAAGCTTGATGCCCATCATTTTCATGAAGATCAGATATCAATTCACTGGCCCTGAATTCAGAAACAACAGGGTTATCTCCCACTTGCTGCTGTTCAGGAGGAGCCACTTCATCTGAACATCCGGCAACACCAATACAAAACAACGCAAGCAAGCCCGGGATACCGGGCCATATCTGGAATAGGGAATTCATCTTCGAGCAGATTGTATGGTGATATTCGATTCCACATGGAATCGTAGGTGCTCGACACAGGTAACAACTTACACATTAGCTTTTGTAATGATATGCCTTTTTTGTCATGTCTTGATCAGGAAAAACAATTCGGCCGTTCACGAAAACGAAATAGTGCACTAACGGAATGATTTACAATGGTTTGATTCGAAACTATAAAGAACAACAAGAAAGGATCTGTAATAGGAATGCATACACTGCATTGAATTTCTGCTTAATTTGTTCATCTAAAAATCCTTAACTCGATCCGCCATGTCAGGAAAATCGAACCGCAGACATTTTGTCAAACAAGGAGCAATGGCTGCCGCCGGCTTCTTCATCGTTCCCCGTCATGTACTGGGAAAAGGCCATATTGCCCCAAGTGATAAACTCAATCTGGCCGCCATCGGTGCCGGCGGAAAGGGCACATCCGATTTGTTCAACAGCTGGAATAACGGTGTCAACAATGTCGTAGCCTACGCAGATGTCGACTTCGGTCAGTGTAAAACAACGGCGGAACGATTTCCGAAGGCGAAAGCCTACCGCGACTTCCGTCGCATGCTCGAGGAAAACAGCAAGGATATCGACGCCGTAACCATCTCCACACCTGACCATTTCCACGCGGTAGCCGCCATGGCCTGCATGCAGCTGGGCAAACATGTGTACGTGCAAAAGCCACTCACCCATAACATCGCGGAAGCCCGCATGCTCACCGAAGCGGCGCGTAAATATAAAGTGGTCACCCAGATGGGTAACCAGGGCGCCTCCAACCCTGCTCAAAGAGTGGCCATGGAGTGGTTTGAGAAAGGACTGATCGGAGATGTCCACAAAGTTGAAATCTGGACAAACAGGCCAGTGTGGCCACAAGGCATCCCCGTTCCTTCAGGCAAGCCTGCCATGCCTGAAACCATGGCTCCCGCCGACTGGGATATCTGGCTCGGCCCCTCACAATATGTTGATTACCACCCACTCTACCATCCGTTCAAATGGCGCGGATGGTGGAACTTCGGCACCGGCGCCCTTGGTGATATCGGATGCCATACCATGGACTCCCCTTTCCGGATCCTGGGATTGGGATACCCCACAGAAGTGGAGGCTAGTGTGGGCCAGGTCTTCATCAAAGACTGGAACCCCGAACACATACCCGAAGGATGCCCGCCTTCTTCACTCGTGGAAATCAAGTTCCCTGCCACACAGAAAAATAAGATCCCAATGAAGATGGTATGGATGGATGGCGGATTGCGCCCCTTCCACCCCGAACAACTCCCTGCCAGCGAGCCACTGAGCCCGGATGGCGGTGGAGCCAATGGCGTCTATCTGCATGGATCCAAAGGACTGATGGTGATCGGCATGTATGGAAACGATCCAAAGCTGTACCTGAATACCGGTGAGAAGATCGAAATGCCCGCCGCTGTCAAAGAAATGACCAAGGGCATGGCAGAATGGAACCATCAGGTCAATTGGACGGAAGCCTGCAAGGCAGGATTCAACAGCGAAAAACATAAAGGACTGACTTCATCTTTCGATTATTCAGGCCCGCTCACTGAAACCGTCATCATGGGCAACCTTGCCATTCGCAGCTACATGCTCCGCAAGGAAGTGAAAAATGCCGCCGGCAATACCCGTATGGACTACTACGGTCGCAAGAAACTCCTGTGGGATGGTGCAAAGATGCGCATCACCAACTTCGAGGAAGCCAACCAGTTCGTCACCCGCGAGTACCGCGAAGGCTGGAAGCCATCCATGAAGTAACGGATCAATCCATTAGAAAATCAAAGGGACGTCCAATCGACGTCCCTTTTTGTTGCATATCATAACTAACGGTCATGCATAACCGAAATTTACATCTTCATCAACTTATTCCTGTTTGCGGAGCGACCATCTCGAATAAATCTTCCCACCGATCAGGTCGTTCACTGATCCCGCAGGCAGCACATAAACGTCCGAATACATCCCGTCTGTGGGCACCTGCCTTTCTCAAATCTGAAACAGATCCATCCCCGGCTGATTTGGACAGCTTCCGTCCGGATGTATCCATGATCAGCGGGTGATGATAAAAGGTCACCTGGCTAAATGAATTCAGACCGGCGAATGAAGCCAATTGACATTGCAGCAGGGTTGAATCCAACAGATCCACTCCTCTTACGATGAGATCCACTCCATAATCAACATCATCCGAAATACTCGCCACATGGTAGGCCGGATCCCCATCGCGTTTTCTCAGAATCGGAAATTGAACCGAAATTGGCAGAGGTTCAACAACAGCTCCCTTGATCAAGTCACGATGAAGTATTCGGTTATGCGTCTCCGTTAGTAACCTCCAGGCAATACCAGGTTCGGAGAGATCAAAAGCGCGTTCTGCACAAACACATCTGTCACCACCACTCATCCTTGTTCGGGTACAATCACATCCGAACAAATGGCCTGAAGCACGCAAAACATGAAACAGCGA
>JBEEMB010000129.1:0-3505 GCA_041167815.1 Bacteroidota bacterium
GCCGCCGTGGGTGTGCATAATGTGCAGACCATGCGGGCATTGCGCAGCGGCACGGGCGTTGAGTCCTGGACCTACAACCATGCGCCGATGCTGGCCTACTGGAAGGGCAGGTATTGGGTGAACTATCTGAGCAATCCGGTCGGGGAGCACGTGCCTCCGGGCAGGACCCTGTTGCAATCTTCTGCGGATGGTTATACTTGGACGGCACCCGTGGTGGCATTTCCTGTGTATCGCATCCCCGACGGGCATGTCAAACCGGGCAAGACGGATACCGCGCGGAATGCATACGCCGTCATGCACCAGCGCATCGGCTTTCATACTTCTGCATCAGGCCGGTTGTTTGTACTGGGGTTTTATGGGATTGTCCTCGGTGTGAAGGATGATCCGAATGACGGGAACGGGATCGGTCGCGTCATCCGGGAAGTTTTGCCTGACGGAAAGCTGGGTGATATTTATTTCCTGAGATACAACAAGGGATTCGGGGCACACAACACTTCATATCCATTTTACAAATCCTCCAAAGACCGCGACTTCATTGCCGCCTGTGAATCCTTCCTGTCAGATCCGCTCCAGATGATGCAGACGGTGGAAGAGGCCGACCGGGATGATCCTTTGATCCCACTGCGCAGGGATTACAAGGCGTTCAGTCATTATCGGCTGCCGGATGGTCGGGTTGTCGGTTTGTGGAAGCACGCACTGACGAGCATGAGTGCCGATGGAGGAAAGACCTGGCAATATATGCCTTTGCGTGCGCCGGGCTTCGTCAATTCGAATGCCAAGATCTGGGGGCAGCGGACGTCAGACGGGAACTATGCCACGGTGTACAATCCATCTGAGTTCAGATGGCCGCTGGCCCTCAGCACGAGTACTAACGGTATCGCATACACGAATTTGCTGCTCGTCAACGGAGAGATCACTTCGATGCGTTACGGCGGGGCGTACAAGAGTTACGGACCTCAGTATGTCCGCGGCATCCAGCCGGGGGATGGTGCTCCGAAGGATGGAAGTATGTGGGTGACCTACAGTATGAACAAAGAGGATATCTGGGTGTCGCGCATTCCGGTGCCGGTTCGGGATCGGGTTGATAAACATGTTGATGACCGGTTTGCACTTTCGCAGTCAAGCCTGGATCAATGGAATATCTACAGTCCGCTTTGGTGTCAGGTGGGCATGGGGAGTGCCGGTGATTCCTCCGCCCTGATCGTACGAGATGCGGATCCTTTCGAGCATGCCAAGGCCGAGCGGGTGATCCCTTCTTCACCGAAGGTCCGTGTGCAAATAAATCTCAGTGCGGAGCAGACCGATCATGGATTACTGGAGATCGAGTTGACGGATGCCCGCGGCATGCCCACACTCCGCATCCTGCTCGACAGCACGGGAAAGATCCTCACCAAGCAGGGCTACCGGAATAAATCCGTCGGTGCTTATCAAAAAGGGAAGGCCATCAGCATAGACATCAGACTGGATGCGGCTTCCCGCTTCTACACCCTGGCGATTGACGGCGGCAAGCCATCCAATAATCTGTGTTTCCAGCCGGTGGCGGAAGTTTCCCGGGTACTGTTCCGGACCGGATCGGTGCGGAGATTTCCGGATGCGGATACGCCCACCGATCAGGATTACGATCTTCCCGGAACTGAACATAAATATAAGGAAGCGCGGTTCCTGATCCATTCATTGAAGACATCTGTTCCGGAATAAATCTTACATCATGAACCTTCGGTTGTTGATCGGATTGATCGTATTCACTGCTTCGGTGGGAAATTCGTCGGCACAATCCCGCCGGCCGATCCTGCAAGCGGAACGGTTCCGTCATTATGTGGATTATTTCAACCGGATGGAGGATGAAAACATCCGTCAGGCGATCCCAAACGACAGTGCCTGGTATTGGATGAAAAAAAACATCCCGTTATTTGAATGTCCGCAACAGAACGTCGAAGAGATCTATTATTTCAGGTGGTGGTCGATGCGCAAGCATATTAAACAGACCCCGCAGGGATATGTGATGACGGAATTCCTCGTGCCACGTTCCTACGCAGATAAATATAACCTCATCGCCTCCGCGCTGGGCCATCATATCTACGAAAGCAGATGGCTGCACGACAGACGATACATGGATGAAAATCTGAAAGTATGGTATCGGGGCAATGATGGAAAACCCTTGAAGCGGCTGCGATTTTACAGCAGCTGGAACATGGATGCCATCTATGCGCGTTATCTCGTCAACGGAGATGGGGCTTTCATCCAGGACCTCTTCCCGGATCTTCAGGCCGACTACCAGGGCTGGGAAGGAGAGAAGCGGGCCGCATCCGGATTGTTCTGGCAGTTCGATGTGCGCGATGCGATGGAGGAAACCATCAGCGGGGGAAGGAAGGAGAAGAATGCGCGGCCGAGCATCAATGCGTACATGTTTGGCAATGCACGCGCGATGGCTCACATGGCGCGGATGCAGGGCGATACGGCCAAGGCCATCGTGTACGATAAAAAAGCGGATACGATCAAAACGCTGGTGGAATCGAAGCTCTGGCATGAATCTCAGCAGTACTTCGAAGTGCGCAAAGAACAGGGGGATACCCTGGCCAGGGTGCGCGAAGCCATCGGCTATCTGCCCTGGTATTTTGGTTTGCCGGATACACGATTCGATGTTGCCTGGAAACATGCGGCAGATACGAATGTTTTCTGCGCACCGTTCGGACTCACCACGGCCGATCGCAGACATCCCGGATTTCGCACCCATGGTTGCTGCAAATGCGAGTGGGATGGGCCGGTCTGGCCATTCGCGACATCACAAACGCTGACGGCGATGGGCAAGGTGTTGCGCGATCATCAGCAATCTTTTGTTGATCGACGGACCTATTTTGATTTATTTGAGACCTATGTCGAATCTCAATATTATCGGGGACGACCTTACATCGGCGAATACCTCGATGAACGCACGGGCTATTGGTTGAAGGGCGATGAGGAACGCAGCAGATACTACAATCACTCCACTTTCAATGATCTCGTCATCACCGGCATTGCCGGATTGCGACCGCGTGTGGATGATATCGTCGAGATCGATCCGCTGCTGCCGGATGGGAAATGGGACTGGTTTTGTCTCGACAACGTGTTGTATCACGGCAAATTGATCAGCATCCTCTGGGATCGTGATGGCAGGAAATACGGGAAGGGAAAGGGTTTGAGCCTCTGGGTGAATGGTGTGAAAAAAGTCGCTGCTCCTGAACTCGGAAAACTTCAGGCGAGATTATAAGGATCATGAAAGGAAAAACTTCGGTTATGCGTGGGCGTTATCTTCTCCTGCTTTTGATGATGCTGCCGGTATGCCTGTGGAGCCAGTCGCAGACGGAGACCGTCATGCTATCAGGCCATGGGGCGGATGATCCAGTCCAATGGGACTTTCAGGTCTCAGGCGGTATGTATGCCGGGAAATGGTCGCGCATCGGGGTGCCTTCCTGCTGGGAGTTACAGGGATTTGGAAAATACGATTACGGCTTTGCAAAAGATAGTA
>JBEEMB010000281.1:0-3963 GCA_041167815.1 Bacteroidota bacterium
TTTGATGAGCGTCAAATGGACGTGTACAAAGCCACGGGAGAAACCGAGACTTTCAGAATGATCGATTGGACTGATTTCTCACCTGAGTCAGTGACATTGCCGATTGATAAGATTGTGGCTGGGATGGTCAAGCAGGGGTTGCTTTAGGCTGAAGCTACCTCCGCAACTACATCGCTGCTCTTCTTCAGATATCAATGAATACCCTTAATATTGCCAACTACCAATTCTAAAAATATGAAGCGATTCGACTTCAAGCAACTCCTGCCCCACCTTACGGCCATCGCTGTTTTCATTCTGGTGGCGGTCATCTATTGCAAGCCCGCACTTGAAGGACAGGTCTTACAGCAAAGTGATATCATTCACTGGAAAGGGATGAGTAAGGATATTCAAGACTATCGCGATACCCATGATGGAGTGGCTCCACTTTGGACGACGAATATGTTCGGAGGCATGCCTGGCTATCAGATTGCCACGAACAACAACAACTATTTGAGTTACTACGCGAACGAGGCTTTCTCGTTATTCATTCCGAAACCCTTCCGGTTTTTCATTCTGGCCTGCCTGGGCTTTTACTTTCTTGCCCTTATTCTGGGTGCGGGTCCCTGGCTTGCCATGTTTGGTGGTTTGGGATATGCCTATGCCTCGTACAATGGCATCATTATTTCGGTGGGTCATGATACCAAAATGCTTTCGATTGCCTATCTGCCGGCATTGTTGGGTGCACTTTGGATGATTTTTGAACGTCGGTTCTGGACAGGAGCATCTCTTACCGCACTTTTCAGCTCCATCCTCATTTTCCATAACCACTATCAGATTGTCTACTACTTTCTGCTGATTGCGGTGTTCATGACCGTTGGCAGATTGATAGAGGCCGTCCGCCAGGGGCAAATATCTTCTTTTTTCCAGGCTTCAGGGGTAGCGTTGGCCGCAGGTTTCATTGGTGTACTGGCCAATGCCGTAATGCTTTTCACCACCTATGATTATTCGAAGGCCACGATACGGGGTGGTCAGGCCTCACTGAAGATTGGTGCCGACAGCTTATCCCAGGTCAAGTCAAACGGCGGTCTGGATACAGCATATGCTTTCCTTTATGGTAGTTATGGTGTGGCAGAATCATTCACTTTGTTGGTACCGGACATGTATGGTGGCGGATCGAATCCGCTCGGTGAAACATCCAAACTTGTTCAAACAATGCAGGAAAAGGGCCTTCCTCAAGAGCTTGCCGGTCAACTGTATAATTATTTTCCCGGTTATTGGGGTAACCAGCCCGGGCATGCCGGACCTGTGTATCTGGGTGCGCTATTCGTGCTGTTTTTCATTTTCGGGATGTTTTATTTGAAGACGCCCCACAAATGGTGGATTCTTGCTTTAGCCGTTTTTTCTTTGCTTATGTCCTGGGGAAAGAATTTCGGCACATTCAACAACCTGATGTTCGAATATCTTCCATTCTACAACAAGTTCAGGGCTCCGGCCATGATTCTGGTGATCCCACAATTGTTGTTTCCGATGGTTTCTGTAATGGTGCTACAACGACTTTTTGCATCCGACGCCAACAAGGATGAAGCATGGAAATCACTTCGATTTGCAGGCATATTTTTGGCCGGATGTTTTGTTTTATTGGGTGCGATGTATGTCAGCTTCGACTATTTGCAGGGATACGAGCGGGCTCTCCAACAACAACTTTCACAACTGAATCCCCAGGATCCCGGATTGGGCAAAGACATTATTGATGCGGTGGTTGCTGACCGGAAAACCAAGTTTGGCAGTGATTTAATACGTTCATTTGCAATTGTCGGCCTTGGATTTTTGCTCATCTTCCTGTTTATCAAGAACAAACTGTCTCATGGCATCGTCATCTGGAGTTTGATTGGCCTTACCCTGATTGACCTGCTGGGTGTGAGCAGCCGTTATCTGAGCAAGAATAATTTCATGGAGCCTGAGGATTTCGAGGGTGCCTTTGCGCCTACCCAGGCAGATGAGATCATCAAACAGGATACAGATCCGAATTATCGGGTATTGAATCTGACCCAGAGTACGTTCAACGACGCCATCACCTCCTATCATCATAAGTCGGTAGGTGGTTATCACGCCGCCAAGCTGAGCATTTATCAGGATCTGATAGAAAACCAGCTTTCGAAACAGCCCATGAATATGTCGGTCCTGAACATGCTCAATACCCGATATGTGATTACCCAGGATTCTACCGGGCGGGTGATGCCCAGCCGCAATCCGGGTGCATTGGGAAGTGCCTGGTTTGTCCGTGAGATCCAGTTTGTGAAGGATGCCGCCGCTGAAATGAAGGCACTTGACAATTTTGATCCGGCGCGCACAGCCGTGGTTCAGGAGCAATTCAAAGCCTCAGCAGAGGCACCGATTCCGGATTCCGCTGCCGTTATTTCGCTGGTGAAGAATGATCATGATGTGCTGAACTATCAATGTGAATCCTCTAAACCCCAGTTCGCTGTTTTCAGCGAAGTTTATTACGACCGGGGGTGGAAAGCCTTCATTGATGGAAAGGAAAGCCCGATCGTAAAGGTCAACTATGTATTGAGGGGGCTGTCGATTCCTGCCGGAAAACACGCCATCGAATTCAGATTCGAACCATCTTCATACCACAACGGACGAAGGGTGACCGCCATCAGCCAGTTCATACTGATTGGTCTGATATTGGGAGCACTTGTGTCGGAACTTCGACGTAAGCGACAGATGGCCTGATGGGGAGGATTCAGATCCTGAGTGTTGTCTGGTATCGGGTATTGCCTCCAAAATTTGGAGGTCAGAAAGGTATTGCAGAGTTCAATGCATTTCTGTCTGAACTGATTCCTCTGCATTGTCTTTGTTCCTCAGACAATGCAACCGATGGCGTCAGCTATTCGGTGGAAAACACGCTGCCCATTGGAAAACAACAGGTCATTAACCCGTTGAATTGGTGGAAGATTTTGATTACCGCCAAACGGGTCAAAGCCTCACATATAATCATCGAACACTGCTATTATTCGGTGGCGGGAATGCTGGCATGTCGATTATTGGGAATCCCATGGATACTCCACGAACATAACATTGAATATCTGAGGTTCAAGGCAATGAATCGATGGTGGTGGCCGGTTTTGAAGCAGTTGGAGTCCAGGGCTTGCAGATCGGCATCACTGGTGATGTTCAAGACGGAGGCCGACAAACAACATGCCATCCTGCATTTCCGGATGGACCCGGACAAGTCAATCATCGTTCCCTTCGGAATCACCCGAAGTGACCGCCCTACTGATGAAGAAAAAAATCTGGCGGCACGTGAGATTCGGCAACTTCATGGTATCTCGGAGCAATCTAAAATTCTGTTATTCAGTGGGACACTTGATTATGAGCCCAACGCCAGGGCTTTCAGGCGTATCGTGCAGGATATCATCCCATTGCTTGAACAGCAAATAGCAGATACGTTCATAGTGATCGTGAGTGGAAGATTGCGGGCACCCGAATTTGCAGATCTACATTCACTGAAACATCCGAATTTTCTATTCGTCGGTGAGGTTGATGACGTAAGGCCTTATTTGATGGGTGCTGATGTATTTATCAACCCGGTAGATACCGGTGGAGGCATCAAGGTTAAGACGATGGAAGCATTATCGTACGACCTGCCGGTCGTTTCAACTGAACACAGTGCAACCGGGATTGACCTGACGGTGACAGGGCAAAAATTGAAGGTTTGTCCAGACGGAGACATACACGCCTTCTGCGGATTGATTTGTGATGTACTGAAGGACAAGTCTCACATCCCGCATACTTATTTCGTTCATTATCAATGGAGACATCTGATTGGGAAGGTAGCAGAAGAGATAAAAAAGCTAAGGAACTGACGTATCTTTACGCTCATGGAATCTCTTCCACTGGTGAGTATCGTGATGCCGGTATATAACACGGCCCCGTTTCTGGAAGAGGCGGTAAACAGCATTTTGAACCAGACATTTAAAG
>JBEEMB010000350.1:0-4955 GCA_041167815.1 Bacteroidota bacterium
ATGCGCTCGGCAACCTGTTCCTGAGTAAGGTCGCATTCGTCCATCAGCCGTTTGTAGCTGAGTCCGACTTCGATGGCATTGAGATCCTGTCGTTGTAGGTTTTCCAGCAGGGCCATTTCCAGCAGTTGCTGGTCGTTGGCTTCCCGGATAAACACCGGCACTTCCTTCAGTCCGGCGATTTTGGAAGCCCGAAGCCTTCGTTCACCGGCGATGAGTCGGTATTTGTCGGTTCCCATTCTCGCCACGGTGAGTGGCTGGATGATATCATGCAGTTTGATGGAGGCTGCCAGTTCCTGGAGTGCCTGCTCATCAAAATCCTGACGGGGTTGCTTTGGGTTGACCTCGATCTGGCCGATCGGTACCTTGAACATGCCTGTGGTTTTTTCAACCACTTCCGTTTTCAGGGTGCCTTCAGGGTTCTTCATTTCGCTGTCGATACCCTGTAGCAGGGAACGGATGCCCTTGCCCAGCATTTCTTTTTTCGGATTCGGATTACTCATCGTCGAGGCTTAGTATTCTTTCGGATTGGCTGATCTTGGTCAGGTTATTTTTCTGCATGATCTCTTTGGCGAGGTGCAGGTAGTTGATAGCCCCTTTGCTATCCGCGTCGTACAGGATGACAGGTTTACCGACGCTGGGAGCTTCGCTGAGGCGACTGTTGCGGTGGATGACGGTGTCGAACACGGTTTCCTGGAAATGTCTGCGAACTTCATTGACGACCTGGTTGCAGAGTCTTAAACGGCCGTCGTACATCGTCATCAGGATGCCTTCGATGACCAGGGCCGGATTCAGCCTCGACTGCACGATTTTGATCGTATTCAGCAGTTTTCCGAGTCCTTCGAGGGCAAAGAATTCGGCTTGTACCGGGACGATGACGCTGTCTGCTGCTACCAGGGCGTTCACCGTGATGAGTCCGAGTGAGGGAGAGCAGTCGATGATAATGAAATCATATTCGTGCCGTACCTCATCGAGCATACTTTTCAGCACCATTTCCCGGCCGGGTTGGTTGATCATCTCGATTTCGGCACCGACGAGATCGATGTGCGATGGGATGAGTGACAGGTTGGGTATGTCCGTTTTCAGGATGACATCCTTGGCACGCGCCTGGTTGATCATGGCATCGTAGAGGCTCTGCCTGATGTTTTGGAGATCGAAGCCAATGCCCGAGGTACTGTTTGCCTGCGGGTCTGCATCGACCAGGAGTGTCCTGCATTCAAGGACCGCCAGACTGGCGGCCAGGTTGATGGCGGTGGTCGTTTTTCCGACGCCGCCTTTTTGATTCGCTATCCCTATGACCCGAGCCATATATTGCTGATTTGCCTGTTGTTCAACGTGTTAAAGTTCGATCGTGGTGCCGATCTCCGGGATGATCAGTTCAAGTCCCATTCTTTCAAAATGAGCCCTGGCCCGTTCCCTGTCGATCCGGATCGGTGCAAAGGTATCGAAATGCAAGCCGATTATGCGTCGACATTGAATCATGATCGCTGCCTTTGCCGCATCTTCATATCCCATGGTGAAATTATCCCCTATAGGGAGCAGTATCACATCGGGCGGAACGAACGCCGGAATCAGTTGCATATCCAATGTCAATGCGGTGTCTCCGGCATAATAGAAGTTACGATCCGGCGTTTTGAACACGAAGCCCATCGGGTTCCCGCCATACGCGCCATCCGGCAGACTGGAGGAATGTTCCGCCTTTACAGCCTTGACGACGCCGAACGGGAAGGACCATTTTCCGCCGGTATTCATCGCATGGAGATGCTCCAGTCCTTTGTCTCGCAGCCAGCCGCAGATCTCGAAATTGGACACCACCATTGCGCTTGTGTGCTTTGCCACGTTCACACAATCAAAAACATGATCCTCGTGTCCATGGCTCACGAATATGAAATCAGCCTGGATCGAATCTATGTCGACTCCCTTCGCCAGCGGGTTTGGACTGATGAACGGGTCGAATAATATCGATGAACCGCCCGTTTCCATTCGGAAACACGAATGACCGTAATATGTGAACTTCATAGCTGTAGGTGTTGGCTCGATCAGCCATCGATATTAGACCGGCGACATGGGCGTCCAGGTAATCCGGGTGGTTTGGGTCTCTCTTAGTCTTGGATCATCCCCCTTCTCATCTGATCAGGCGTCAAAAATACGTTTTCACACTCATTTGGCGGAACAATAAATACACATTTGTGTTATTGGATCAGCATGGAAAATTTTGACATTACGATTATTTCCGCCACAAACAGGGCAGGAAGCAATACACTGAAAGTAGCTCGTCTGATCGAGCAGATGTTGGCGGAGAAGGGAAGACAAGCTGGTTTCTTTTCATTGGAAGGCTTGGATCTGAATGGTAAAACACCGGCACTTCATCATTTGGAGGAGACACTTTTATTCCCTGCACAAAAAATCATCATCGTTTCTCCGGAATACAATGGAAGTTATCCCGGCGCCTTGAAAACGATGATCGACCTGACGGATATCAAAAAAGCATGGTGGGGTAAGAAGGCGATGCTGACTGGGGTTTCGACCGGAAGAGCGGGCAATCTGCGGGGGATGGAACACCTCTCCGGTACTTTGAATTACTTGAAAGTGACGGTACTTCCCAACCGACTGCCCATATCCGTGATCGACAAGTTGATGGATGCGGAAGGCGTGATCCGCGACGAAGCCACGTTGGCGGCCATCTCTGCGCAACTCGATGAGTTCATCAGATTCTGATGAATGCCAAATAGGTACCTTTGTCCGACTGCTTCCGTCACACACCCGGGTATGTGACTTATCCCATTCAACATGAGTAGAGTTTTGGCTTCCACCACCTTCATTGTCGGCATGCTGTTGCTCGACTTCTATGTTTTTCAAACTTTACGGATCATCATGCAGCCATGGTCGGTGAGGCTGAGGTGGATCGTGTCAATTTTTTACTGGCTGCCGTCGGTGGTTGCGCTCTTCTTGTTTCTGACGGGTCCGCTGCACCTGACCGATCAGTGGCCGAGGGCTGTTCGAATTTACATTTTTGCCGTTTTGATTGGATTGTTCCTGTCCAAGCTGACCGCTTCTGTATTCTTTGTGGTCGACGATATGCGTCGGTTGATCCATTGGACGGGAGGTCATCTTTATTATCGTTTTGTGGCAGAAGAACCCTTCCGTGCGGCACCAATCTCCCGTTCTGTCTTCATGAGCTGGCTAGGCATCGGGATTGGAGGGAGTCTGTTTGGCGGGTTATTGTGGGGCTTCGGAAATAAATATAAGTACAGGACCGAACATGTGAAGCTCAATCTTCCCGGGCTTCCAGCGGCATTCAAGGGGCTGCGGGCCGTACATATTTCCGATATCCATTCCGGAAGTCTGACCGATCGAAAGGCCGTGGAGAAGGGTGTACAAAAAATCCTGGATCTGTCTCCTGACATAATATTTTTCACGGGTGACCTCGTGAACGACCATGCCGGAGAGATGGATGAGTACCGTGAGGTATTTGCCAGATTGAAGGCCCCGATGGGCGTTTACAGCTGTTTGGGCAACCATGATTACGGAGACTATCGTTCCTGGCCCAGTCAGGAGGCCAAAGTTGCCAATCTGGAGCGTTTGAAAGGATTGCATGCCGAGATGGGTTGGAAATTGCTGATGAATGAGCATGTCGCCCTTGAGCGGGATGGGCAGCGTATTGCAGTGCTGGGTATAGAGAACTGGGGTGCCAAAGCTAACTTCCCCAAGTATGGGAAAATGGAGGATGCCTGGCGGGGTACGGAGGACTATCCGGTCAAGATATTACTCAGTCATGATCCGAGCCATTGGGAGGCGCAGGTGCAGAAACAGTATCCGGATATCGATCTGATGCTGAGCGGACATACCCATGGCATGCAGTTCGGACTGGAAATCCCCGGTTTCCGATGGAGTCCGGTGCAATATGTCTATCGTCAGTGGGCGGGATTATATCGCCAGGGGGAACAGCATCTGTACGTAAATCGTGGGTTCGGATTTTTGGGATATCCCGGCAGGGTGGGTATTCTCCCGGAAATCACCCTACTGGAGCTGACCTGATGCGATTTTTTCTTAAAAAAAATCAAGGGTAGCCGGGATTAACAGGTTCTTGGCGTATTTTTTGGAAGGACTTCTTCATCTTTCCTTTCAAATTAACGCACATGAAAAAAATCATCTTCACCTGCCTGATTGCGGCAGCAGGGTTTACCGGTGCACAGGCACAGGGTAGTTTCAAGATCGGTGTTCGGGCCGGTTCCACTATGTACAAGATCGATGGGCAAGCCTTCAAAGAGGGCTTCAACTTCGGCTATCACGTGGGTGGGGCCCTTGAAATCATGTTCAACAAGAAATTCGGGATTCAGCCGGAGGTGTTATTCAATCAAAACAAGACCGAGACCGGAAGTTCTTTGGGGAGCCTGACCTCAAGCCTCAATGCCAACGCGGTGACGGATCTCAAATATTTGAGCATCCCTGTGTTGGTCAATATCCGTCCTTCAGGTGGTCCGCTGATGCTGCAATTCGGTCCGCAGTTCGGCATCCTGATGGATGACGGGCAGACCCTTGTGCGCAACGGTGGTGCGGCTTTCAAAAGCGGAGATCTTTCCCTGTTGGGGGGCGTGCAACTCAAACTCTTGATGTTCAGGATCTATGGCCGCTATGGTGTAGGCCTTAGCAACATCAGTGATGTAGCCAGTTCCGAAAAATGGAAGAGCCAGATGGTTCAGCTGGGGGTCGGTATCAATTTTTGATGATCGGCATATTGTTTGTTTTATTCCGAAGCCCTTTTGGATGTTCAGCCAGTCTGTGTGACAGACTGGCTGCTTTTTTGGGCGTAACTGACAGGTTTGCAGCTGATTGGCTAATCGAAATCAGGGCAGTTTCAGGTTCATTGGCCGCTTTGGATGCATTGGCATCGTTATTGCCTTGTTAGGCGAGATTGTATTTTTGATCGGGGAGGCATTAAAACGTGTCAGCCTGGC
>JBEEMB010000006.1:0-13074 GCA_041167815.1 Bacteroidota bacterium
ACAACCGTGTTGTCGTAATCCCGATGGAATACACCCGTGGCAGATGCTGACATCGGTGGCACAATCCAGGCCCAATCAGCCTTCACTTGCCGCCTCTCCATTTCCTCATTCCTAATAAACTTCAGGAACTGCTCTGATGCGGCATGATGGTCTGTCAGAATGACGCCGTCGCGATCAAATGAATGCAATACCGCCTCGGTCAGTACCACCAGTGCCCGGTCACGCCACAAAATCTTCCGGTCCTTTATATCCATGCCCATGCGAGCGGCGATCACGGGCAGCAAATTGTATCTGTCAGTGTCCCCAAGGTTTCGTGCACCGACTTCCGTAGACATGTACCAGCCATTGAATGGCGCCGCAGGATACAAAACACCTCCGATCTCAAGCACCATGTCTGAAATAAAGGGGACCGCATGCCACCGGAGTCCAAGGGATTCAAACCAGGGGTGATCAGGATGCGACAATCCGACTTCAAGCACCAACGAACGAGGCGTATCATGCAATACAGGTACTCCGTCTGCGCCGGCGATCAACCAGGGCAGCACATCAAATGCACCACCCGTTCCTTTCCAGCCCCGTTGCATGCACTGCCTGGTAAAAGAAATCTGAGCCGGATCGCCGATACAGGTTCCGTCATCATTTACGTATCCGGCATATCGGATCAACTGCTTATTCCAGATGCGCACCGGCACCTGACCATCAGGACGCTGTGGAGGAAATACCGTGATACATGGTCTGATTCTTCCGCCATTCGTGGCCCATGCAAGATGCTCCTCGAGTGCACAAGCTACTTCAGACGGTTGCGTAACATTTCGTTTGTCCCTGACCGTTAGTGACTTCCAAAAAAGCCGACCAATACAGCGATTACTGTTGCGCCATGCCATTCGGACACCATGAAGCAATTCGGCTTCCGTATGTCGATACGTTCCTGTCGCCCTGATTTCCTGATCGACAGAAATGATCCGCTCAGATAAACCCTCCGCGCCGGTCTCCTGATGAAATTCAATTAAAAAAGTTGTCGCCTTTTGTATAAAACGCTCGACGGCAGTTGAATGCATAGTCATAAATACAAATGAAACAGGAAACCGTTCGGTGCTGAATGATAGAACTTCCATGATTCAAAGCGGAGCTAAGTTCGTTTATGCTTGATTTCAAAGGAAAATACTGACCTTGCAATCAGATAATCCAAAAAGATGAACCGCCAGGAACTTGTCAAACAAATATATTCTAAAGGATCTTATCTCTGTGTGGGACTGGATACGGATCCGGACAAACTGCCCGACATCCTGAAACATGAACCTGACGGCGTGTTCATCTTCAACAAGGCCATCATAGATGCCACCCGGGATCATTGTGTGGCATACAAGATCAATACCGCCTTTTATGAGGCCATGGGTTCAAAGGGATGGGATCTGTTGGAACGGACCGCCGCATATCTCCCGGACACACATTTCCGGATCGCGGATGCGAAGCGTGGCGATATCGGCAATACCTCGGCACAATATGCCAAAGCATTCCTCCAGATGCTGCCATTCGATTCGGTAACCATTGCCCCATACATGGGAGCCGACAGCGTACAACCCTTTCTTGCTTATGAAGGGAAATGGGGGATTGTACTGGGACTGACATCGAACAAAGGAGCTGAGGATTTTGAATTGAAGCAGCTGGCCGGTGATGGCGGACCAAGGCTGTATGAAGAAGTATTGCGCAAAGTGTCTGAATGGGGACATTCAGGCAACCTGATGTTTGTCGTAGGCGCCACGCAGGCCGACGCCTTTACCCGTATCAGGGAAATCATCCCTAACCATTTTCTGTTGGTACCTGGTGTGGGTGCCCAGGGTGGGAGCCTGGAGGAGATATCCAACAAGGCGTTGAATGAAGACTGCGGATTGCTCGTCAATGCCAGCAGGGCCATACAGTATGCATCTTCCGGAAAAGATTTTGCCGAACAGGCGGAGTCGGTTGCACTGACCTATCGCTCAGAAATGACGGGGTATCTCCTGCCCCGTATCAAACAAATTGGCAGGGAACCCGTCTGAGATCTGATGCTTGTTGAGCCCGCTTGCCAATCCTCCCGTCCGCCATCCGCTGATACCATTCAACATACGCATACCGAATTGGTAACGTAGTTTACAGACTGATCATTCAGTCAAGACATGCCATCCAAGATCTTTATCAACTTACCCGTTCAGGATATCAACACCTCAATGGCCTTCTTTGCCCAACTTGGTTTTGGCTTCGACCAGCGGTTCTGCAGTCCTGATACCCTATGCATGGTCGTCTGTGATCATATTTATGTGATGTTGCTGGAGCGTGCGCGGTTCCAAACCTTCACAAAGAAAAACCTCTGTGATGCCCACACTCACACCGAAGTGCTGATCGCCTTGGATTGTGAGAGTCGGCACGAAGTTGACCAGATGGTTCTCAAAGCTATCAATGCAGGCGGCACCATATATGCTGACCCGATCGATCATGGATTCATGTACAGCCACAGTTTCCAGGATCTTGACGGGCATCAGTGGGAACTCGGATATATGGATATGTCACAGATCCCATATTGACAGGCAAGCACCGCAATTTGATTATCTTCATCCGAAGAAGCTTAAACTCCATTTTAAACCATTAAGTATGAGATATGTCATCACCACCTGCTGGGTGGCGCTGTTTTTCAGCATGACAGCCATCGCGCAGCCGACATCAGAAAAAGCGAACTACCGGCTCGCGGCAAAATTTTCTCCCAAACGACTCGAGAAAATGCTCTTTTCCACTTCGGTGGACCCGCACTGGCTCAAAAACACAACGCGTTTCTGGTACATGTACGAAACATCCGCCGGGAAAAAATGGTACATCGTTGATCCGGTGAAAGGTACCCGGCAACCCATGTTCGACAACGATCGTCTGGCAGCCGCCATCACACGCATAGTCGGTGATCCATTTGATGCGCAACATCTTGGCATAGAAAATTTGAAATTCCTAAGGGAAGATGACATCATTTCATTTGAAGTAAAAAGCACCCGGGAAGCCGAAAAAAAGGATACCGCGAAAAAAGCAGCCACAACTACCAAGGAGAAAAAAACCTTTTACTTTGAATATAACATCCTGACGGATGTACTCACAGAACGAAAGGACTTCGAAAAACCGAAACCCCGTGCCGCTTGGGCATCCATTTCACCTGATAAAAAGTGGATCGTTTTCTCGAAGATGCAGAACCTTTGGTACATGGACTCCGCCAACTACCGGAAGGCCCTGCAAAATGAAGACGACAGCACCATCGTCGAAACTCAGCTAACGAAAGATGGCGTCGAATTTTATTCCTATGGAGATGCCTACAGCGAAACCAACATCGAAAAGGAAAAAAACCGAAAGAAAAGGAAAGCAGCCTTCATCTATTGGTCGCCAGATGGCAAACAATTCGCAATGGTCCGCTCTGACCAGCGTAAAGTGAAAGACCTCTGGGTAATCAACAACACGGCGGATCCACGCCCCACCCTCGAAACATACAAGTACCACATGCCCGGGGAAAAAGAAGCCCCGGTCCGGGAACTCCTGCTGTTTGACTTCGCAGCCAAAACATCCCGGAAGATCAGTGCCGAACTGTTCAAGGATCAGGAGGTCTCCATCTGGTCGGCTCCCATGAAACAAAACCAGCGCGACGATGAACATCGATCCACCATCTGGCACGGGAACACCGACCGGCTCTATTTCTCCCGTACCAGTCGCGACCTCAAACGCATTGACGTCTGTGCCCTGGATGTCAAAACCGGTACCGTAAAAGTGTTGATTGAAGAAAGATTGAACACCTATGTGGAAGTGCGCCGCCCGGGATTGATTGATGGAGGAAAAGAAATCGTACACTGGAGTGAACGCGACGGCTGGGGTCATTTTTATTTGTACGACTCCACCGGCAAAGAAAAAGGACGCATCACACAAGGTCCCTGGCATGCAGAGGATATCGAAGGGATTGATGAAAAAACCCGAACACTTTATTTCTCAGGAAACGGACGCGAAGCCGGAGAAGATCCATATTATCTCCATCTCTACCGCGTAGGGCTCGACGGGACAAATATGCGCCTGCTGAATCCGGGCAATGCGGACCACGCTGTTTCCATGGATGACGGATATAAATTCTTTGTGAATACCCAGTCAAGGGTCAACAGCGCACCTGTTTCTGCCCTGTTTGATGCCAACGGTCGAAAACTGATGGATCTGGAGAAAACAGATATGTCCAGCCTTTTTCAGGCAGGATATCGCTTCCCTGAAACCTTCACGGCCAAGGCGGATGATGGTATCACGGACTTATTTGGCGTCATATACAAGCCGTTCGACTTCGACTCGACAAAGAAATATCCTGTCATCGCTTATGTGTATCCGGGTCCGCAAACAGAAGCAGTCAACAAAGCATTTGCCCGGGGCATGGACCGTGTAGATCGACTCGCTCAGATGGGTTTCATCGTTGTAACAATGGGTAACCGCGGAGGACATCCTTCACGCTCCAAATGGTACCATAACTATGGCTATGGAAACCTTAGAGATTATGGCCTGGCTGATAAGAAAGCAGTACTTGAACAATTGGCTGACCGCCATGACTACATAGATATAAATCGCGTGGGCATCCATGGGCACTCAGGAGGCGGTTTCATGTCCACCGCCGCCATGCTTGTGTATCCCGACTTCTTCAAGGTGGCTGTTTCCTCTGCGGGCAATCATGAAAACAACATCTATAACCGCTGGTGGAGTGAAAAACACCACGGCGTTCGAGAACAGGTGAGCGATAAGGGAGACACCACATTCCTTTATGCCATTGAAAAGAACTCCGAACTGGCCGCAAATCTCAAAGGAAGACTCCTACTCGTGACAGGAGATATTGACAACAACGTACATCCTGCCAATACCATACGGATGGCCAACGCCCTCATAAAGGCCAACAAGCGTTTCGATTTCATGCTCCTGCCGGGGCAACGGCACGCATTCGGAGACATGACAGAATATTTTTTCTGGATGATGGCAGATTATTATGCGAAATGGCTACTTGGTGATTTCTCTCAGCCTGTCGATATGGAAGAAATCAACCGGGACATTCCAAAGACGGGAACCAAGAGTCCCAGAAATTGATCAATTGAAGCAATTGACTAAATAAAAGGAGGCCTGATCGAATGATCCGGCCTCCTTTTATTTAGTCGATGCCATGCATCGTCTCGTTAAGATGCGATTCATCGCGCCAGAAAATAAATCGAAAAGAACAGGTGGAAGAAAACTACTCCGACGTTTAATCCCTACGAAACTTAATGTCTATAGAAGTACAAAGGCCCCCTCAGTTGAGGCGGCCTTTGTACTTCTATGATCTTTATATGTTATTGTCCTGCATTGGCGCGCTGCATGGCGTTTCCACCACCGCCCGCACCGCGGCTCATCGCCTGTCCACCCTTGAAGAGCTGGAAGCGGCTTGGCATTTCACGCACCGGCCACATACCGTTTGACTCATTGATGTCAGCCGTTTCACGCATCGGGTCAAGGCGAACGGAAAGGACTTCTTTATCCTTCACAAACACCTTGCTGAACTGACGCTCATTGGAACGCCAGATCGTCACAGGAAGTCGATCCACCTGCTTGCTGCCATCCTTGAAAGTCCATTCAACAATGACCGGCATGATCATACCACCCTTATTGGAGAAAGTCAATTCATAAAGATGCTTGTCAGCCCACTTTGAAGCATTTTGGCCATCCTTCTGAGCTTCTGTCATCTTAGCCTGCATATCTGCATACATCTTGGCATCCGCCCCCGGATACTGCCAGTAGAAATCACGCAGGGTGGTATCCGTATCCACATAATAAGTCATGGACTTATCCGCCTTGTTGCGCTGCTTGTGGATGGCCTCGAATTCAGTCTGGGCAAATGCCGCTGCGTTTCGCTTATCATCGAGACGGAACCACTTCACACTGTCAATGGCAATATCCACGGCATCGGTACCAAAGTACCAGCCACGCCAAAACCAGTCCAGATCCACGGCACTTGCATCTTCCATCGTACGGAAAAGATCCGCAGGTGTCGGGTGCTTGAATGCCCAACGACGGGCATATTCACGGAACGAAAAGTCGAACAATTCACGGCCCATCACCGTTTCCCTCAGGATGTTCAGGCCGGTGGCAGCCTTCGCATAGGCATTTGCACCCACATTAGCCACAGCGTCACCCTTGGTCATGATTGGTTCAAGCTGCTCTTTCGGAAGCCGCATGTAATCCGTGATCAAATGTGCAGGGCCGCGGCGGGAAGGATAATTCAGATCGAATTCCTGCTCTGTCAGGAATTGAACGAAGGTGTTCAGTCCCTCATCCATCCACCACCACTGGCGCTCATCACTGTTGATGATCATCGGAAAGAAGTTATGTCCGACTTCGTGAATGATCACGCCGATGGCGCCGTATTTGATGGCTTCGCTGTAAGTACCATCTTTCTCTGCACGTCCGTAGTTCATTGACAACATAGGATATTCCATTCCATTAGCCGCTTCCACTGACTGAGCAACCGGATATGGATATGGGATCGTGTACTTGCTGTAAACCTTCAGCGTGTGCGCGGTGGCCTTTGTGGAATATTTCCGATAGATGGGATAAGCTTCCTTACCATAAAAGCTCATACACATGACCTTGCGGCCATCAATATACACCGGCATGGCATCCCATACAAAACGACGGGAACTGTTGAAAGCGAAATCACGCACGTTCTCTGCCTCGAACAACCAGGTTTTTTTGGACTGGCTCTTTGTCTTCAGTGCGGCAGTGGCCTCGGCCAGGTTGACTATCTCTACCGGCTCTTTCGCCGTCTGTGCAACTGCCCAGCGCTGCTGTTGCTCCGCTGTCAACACGGTTTTTCCGTTCCGGAGTTCTCCGGTTGCAGCAACAATATGATCTGAGGGTACGGTTATGGCCACTTTATAGTTACCAAAAGTCAGCGCGAACTCCGACCCACCAGTGAACTGCAGATGTTGCCAGCCCTGGAAATCGCTGTACACCGCCATCCTCGGAAACCACTGAGTGATGGAATACAAATTGTTCCCGTCTTCAGGGAAAACTTCATATCCACCTCGTCCCCTGACATCGGACTTATTGTTCAGTTTGTAGTTCCAGTCGATGTTGAACACGACCTTCTGGCCGGGCTTCAACGGCGTCGGAAGATCGATCCGCATCATCGTCTGGTTGATCGTGTAGGAAAGCGGCTTGCCCAGCGCATCCGTCACCTTGGTGATGTTGAGTCCAAGACCAGCCAGGGTCTTTTCCACATCCATCTCTTCCAGCTGACGATCTGTCATCCGACCCGGCATCTTGCCCGTGTTGTCGAGGTTGTTGTTGCTCTTGGCGTGATGGAAATTCTCATCCAGCTGAAGCCAGATATAACTCAACACATCCGGAGCGTTGTTGAAATATGTTACGGTTTCACTTGCCGTCAGATGGTTCTTGGCTTCATCCAGCTCCACACGGATATCATAGTCAGCGCGCTGCTGCCAATATTTCGGACCCGGAGCGCCGCTGGCCGTCCGATATTCGTTCGGGGTAGCCAATAAGTAATCGAGCTGCTCAAAACGGTTTCCGTGGTTTGAGCCGGGATTGTGCTCAGGCTGAGCCTGAACAACAGCTACAGGGATAGCCGAAGCCAACAGCAGCCTGAAAAGATGCTTCTTGATCATCATATTTATTTTTCGAATCAAATGGGCCATCGATCCAACATCATACTCAGGGAAAACAACAGCACCGGAACGGACAATGCCCAAACCCAATGAATGCGACGTATCCCCGGAATGCGTGTCACGAAGAGCCCCAAAAATAAGACCAACAATACTACGAAAATCTGGCCGATTTCCAGTCCAATATTGAAACTGAACAGCCCCCATCCCAGACTTTGTTCCCGCGACAGACTGAAACGAATGGCGTTGGCATAACCCATCCCGTGTATCAACCCGAAACCAAAGGCCAACAGATAGCTCAAACGCATCCTCCGCGCCGTCCATTCTGTCCTGATCAGATTGATCAATGCTGTCGCAGCAATTGTGCAGGGTATCAAAAACTCCACCCACTGATCGCTGAATCGCACCACATCCATCACACTGAGCATCAACGTGAGCGCATGCCCAATGGTAAACGCCGTCACCAATACAACGACACGGCGCCATTCCGCAGGCATGAACATCACCGTCAAGGCAGCTATAAACAATTGATGGTCAAGCGCCCCCTGGCTGATGATATGATGCCAGCCCTCTCTGAAATAGAAGATAAAATCATTATACATGACCCGTACTGAAGTTAATGTCTGAAATTAGCATAAAATTCGCTCAACATGTTGTTGGCCTGGATACTTCCTATCGCGTTGATGTTCTCCCCCCCCGTTCATCCGTATTACGTGAGCGTAACAGAAATCGAATACAATCTTCCAAAGAAGGAACTTGGAGTAGCCTGTAAATTCTTCGTCGATGACTTGGAAGAAGCGATCAAGGAGGCAGGTGCCGGAAAGACAGACCTGATCAAAGGAGAAAGATCCCGCAACCTAAAATTGCTGGAGGATTACCTCAAAGCACACCTTGGTCTGTCGCTGGACGGTAAGAAAATCGACCTGAAGTTCATCGGATACGAGCTGGACCAGGAAGCCATTTGGTGCTTCATGGAAGCAACATCAGTGGATACATTCAAACGACTCTCCATCCGAGGAGATATGCTCTTTGAACTCCGAAAGGATCAGATCAATCTGTTCCATGCAACCGTCAACGGCGTACGGAAAAGTCAGCGACTAGCCCTGCCGGATCGGACATTCACCCTGGAGTTCAATAACTGATCGTCATCAGACGACCACTTCCACCACCTTGGTCGCCTCCATGTTGGCATTCCGCATGGCAATGCTGCGGATGGCATTGTCTGCAAACTTCGAGAACGCTTCCTTGGTGATCAGATCGTCGCTCTCCATGATGGGTACGCCACGATCTCCGCCCTCCCGAATGCCTTGCACCAAGGGAATCTCCCCAAGGAATGGAATATCGAACTGGTCAGCCAGGTTGCGTCCACCCTCTTTCCCGAAAATATAATACCTGTTATTGGGCAATTCAGCAGGCGTGAACCATGCCATATTTTCGACCAAACCGATGATGGGCACCTTGATCTGGGCCTGAGCAAACATGGCAATGGCCTTGCGTGCGTCTGCCAATGCCACGTCCTGAGGTGTGGTGACCACAATGGCTCCTGTCACCGGGACAGACTGAACCAGGGTGAGATGGATATCGCCTGTGCCGGGTGGCATATCAATGATAAGATAATCAAGTTCTCCCCAGTAGACATCAGACACAAACTGACGGATCGCAGAACTCACCATCGGACCACGCCAAACTACAGCACTCTTTTCATCTACCAGCAGTCCCATGCTGATGATCTTGATGCCGAACTTTTCTATCGGAACAATCTTGTCTTTCCCTTCAACATCCATCATCATCGGACGCTCTCCACGGATGCCGAACATGATGGGCATACTCGGTCCATAGATATCAGCATCCATCAAACCCACACGGGCACCGCTTTGAGCCAGTGCCAATGCGAGATTGGCCGACACTGTCGATTTCCCGACACCTCCCTTACCGCTGACCACGGCAATGATATTTTTGACATCCGGCAGCAACGCCCGCCCATCAGCACGGTTGGTGGATGTTTGAGCCGTAAATTTCACAAAAACGGTCACATCCTCTCCACAACGACTGCGGATGGCCTCTTCGCAATTCCTGCGCATCAATTCTTTCAAAGGACATGCCGGCGTGGTCAGCACCAGTGTGAAACTGACAGACCCGCCTTCAATCGAAATGTCCTTGATCATGTTCAGAGTGACGAGATCCTTGCCCAGATCGGGCTCCTGCACGGTGGCCAACGCTGCTAAAATGTCTTGCTGTGTCATGGTCTGAGGAATTGTTAAAAAAGATTAACAGGATGCAAAGGTAACCAATCAGCACCTTACTTTGTTTGTCACAGGGATGCCATAAATTTGTCACACACGGTCGACATGATGAAGACGCTTCGATACCTTGCTTTTTGCTTATTGATGATTCCGATCGGAGCCAAGGCTCAGTTCGAGACCTTTCAGGACTCCGTAGTGCAACTGTATGGTGTTGTGATGACGGCCGACAGCCTACGGGGATTGCCGTCCGTGAGTGTGGTGGTAAAAGGTACTGGACGCGGCACCATCACCAATGCGCAGGGTGTTTTCTCCATCGTTGTCCTCAAGGGTGATGATATTGAATTCTCCTCCGTGGGTTTCAAAAACAAGATCACACGCATTCCGCGTGAACTCGAAGGCAACGAATTCAGTCTGATTCAATTGTTGGTGACCGACACGATCTACCTTCCCGCAAGCATCATCAAGCCGAGACCCACCCGGGAGCAATTCGAGCGGGATTTCGTCAATACGGATGTTCCCGACGACAACATCGAAATCGCACGTCAGAATACAGACATGGCCAAACGTAGAATCCTCGCAGCCGCGCTGCCAAGGGATGGCAGGGAAGCCGTTGGCTTCAACCTTGCGCAGAACGCACGACGGTACTATTCTGCCGGACAAACACCACCCATGAATATCATGAACCCATTCGCGTGGAGTGAATTCGTAAAGGCATGGAAGCGAGGGGATTTCAAAAAGAAATAAAGCCTTTTACATCCGGTGGATGTAAAAATGCTCGCCCCGGTACATCGCTGCAAAACCGGGTGTAATCATATCCACAGCAATCCCGAAACTGCGCCATAGATATAAAATCTCCTGCTCTCCTTTTCTGTCGGCATTGTCGAGGAACACCACACACTTTTCATGCATGCGATGGAACATGTATGGTAGTGCAGGATATCGAGCCCTATGATTGCCCGCACTGGAGGCATTGGGGCCATCTACGATCAGACAGTCGATATCATGGCCAAATTCATTGAAAGCTGTCTCCAATATCCGTTCATCATACCAAAGATTGTCGTCAACAGAAAACGTTGACGCGGCCAATGGCGCCGCAACAAAAGTAACCAGATCATCCAGCCCTTCTGCCTCCAGCATATTCCGGATCAGCCTCGTCCATTCAGGCTTATGATCAACTGACATGAGCTTGGTGTCTGACAATCCATTTTTCTTGATCAATCGGGCAAGCATGATGGTAGACACACCCGAACCCAACTCAACAATCCGTTTTCTGTTGTTCAGTGTGATGTCATTGAAGATTGCTGCCATGGAGATGCTATCTATCGTGCCGGTATTGAAAGGCAGATACGGGCCTGAATTGAGCAGGGAATGAACCTGGGAAACAGCAATGTTTTCTCTCCGTAATCGCTCGTTTTTACGCCTTACAAATTGCAGACGATGCTGTAAACTGCGGAGCTTATGATACTGAGTACTTAGGAAAATATGCAGTGCAGAAGGAGCAGATAATGGTCTGGTATTCGGAGTATCCATGATTGATTGATGATTATAACTTGACAAACCGCAACAGACCCTCAAAAACGATCTGAATACATCGACTAAACGTAAAATCACATGAAAAATTATCGAACAAAGAGCTTTGGTAACTTTGCACCATGAATAACATCTCTGTCATCGGCGCAGGCACCATGGGCAGCGGAATCGCACACCTCTTTGCTCAATTCGGACATCTTGTTTCGCTAGTGGATATATCTGATACCAAACTCGAACAGGCCAGACTGTCTATCTCCCGTAACATGGACCGTCAGGTATCCAAGGGATTGTTCACCACAGAAGATAAAACACATGCGATCAATCGCATCCATTGCTTTAATTCAATTGAAGCAGGTGTGCCCGGTGCAGACTTAGTGGTGGAAGCCGCAACAGAACAAGAGGAAATCAAGCAACAGATCTTTCGGGAACTTGACAGATTGGCCCCTTCACAATGCATCCTGGCGACCAATACATCTTCCATTCCCATCACAGGCATCGCCGCCGTTACCAGCCGTCCCGAAAAAGTCATCGGAATGCACTTCATGAATCCGGTACCTGTGATGAAACTGGTCGAAATCATCAATGGCTATGCCACAGCTCCATCAGTAACGGAATCCATCGTGTCGCTCAGTAAAAAACTTGAGAAGACACCGTGTGTAGTCAACGATTATCCCGGATTCATTTCAAACCGAATCCTTATGCCCATGATCAACGAGGCCGTGTACAGTCTGTTTGAGGGCGTAGCCGGAGTAGACGAAATTGATACGGTGATGAAATTGGGTATGGCCCATCCGATGGGGCCCCTGCAGCTCGCCGACTTCATCGGCCTCGACGTATGCCTCTCCATCCTAAAAGTACTACAGGATGGTTTTGGAAACCCTAAATACGCGCCATGCCCACTCCTTGTGAATATGGTGAAAGCCGGGAAACTTGGCGTGAAAAGCAAAGAAGGATTCTACCGATATCAGGATGGTTCAAAAACTGGCATTCCGGTCAGCTTTCGCTGATCCTGGTCTTTAACAACTCCTCAGCTACCATAAGATCGACTGGCCATGTCACCTTGATGTTTGAAGCCTCCCCTTCAATCAAATCAACATTTCCGCCTAAACGTTCAACCACGGAAGCCTCGTCTGTAAAGGTCGGATCGTAAGCCTGACGAAATGCTGTCAATAAGGTCTCAGACATGAATGTCTGCGGAGTCTGAATGGCCCTCAAACCCGTCCTGTCCACAGCTGCATGTCCGTTGGCCGTCAGCATTCGGATGCTGTCGCTGACCGGGATTGCCGGAATAGCAGAACCGTTGGACATCGCCTGATGATAACAACGACGGATCAGATCCGGGGAAACCAGACATCGGACCGCATCATGCACAAAAACGATGGATGGCTCCCGCACCAATTGAAGCCCCCGTTGGACCGAATGAAAACGTGTTTCGCCACCTTCAGCAAAAAAAACAGTGTGATCAGGAAGATGTCTGGCCACCAGATCACTGCCCTTTTCAAGATATGCGGCAGGAAGAACCACGACGATATCCATATCTGGTATCGCAGCAATGAAAGCGGAAATGGAATGCACCAACAACGGAGCGCCGGCTACTTCAAGAAACTGTTTGGGGGTTTCCG
>JBEEMB010000021.1:0-2992 GCA_041167815.1 Bacteroidota bacterium
GGTGGCCGGGGTGCATGCGTAGTCCGTCGATGATGCAGGCATGGCTTTCGGCGTCGTAAACAATTACATCGTGGCGGCTGCAGAGTGCATCGATCATGCTCATGATACCCTGATAGCCGAAATTGAACAGGATGGCGTCTTCCTTGCCTTCGAAGGCAGCCAGTTCCCGCTCGAGTTGTTCATGATGGTTGCTGTTACCACTCATCATACGGGCACCCATAGGATAGGCCAGACCAAACTCCGCAGAGGCGTCTGCGTCAGCCTTGCGCACTTCCGGATGGTTTGCCAGACCGAGGTAGTTGTTCAAACTCCATACGATCTTCTCCTTACCGCGGAATATCATCCGGCTGCCAATATCACCTTCCAACTTTGGAAATGCGAAATATCCGTGCGCCCTTTCGCGGTGCTGGCCGATAGGGCCATAGTTCTTGAGCAGTCTTTCGAAAATATCAGCCATGAGCAGTAATTTATGCCTTGTAAAGGTACGAAATTCAGCCCTTTTTTCCCTTTTTTTCGATGGTCAGGCGCGTAAAGCCCCCCTGATTCCCGGAAAAACAGTCAATTCCGGTACATTTGTTCATATATAAATACAGGCACATGAAGAGGATTTTTAACAGTTTGATCATCGCATTGCCGCTGGTGGTGAATGCCCAATCCCAATCCATGAAGAAAGAGTCTACAGCTCCGAAACTGGTGGTAGGCATCATGGTCGACCAAATGCGCTGGGATTACTTCTACCGTTTCAACGCACGATATGGTGAAAACGGATTGAAAAGAATGCTGCGTGAAGGATTTGCCTGTGAGAACACTTTCATTCCTTACGCACAGACCGTCACCGCCGCAGGCCATGCTTCCGTATACACCGGATCGACACCCGCCATCAACGGCATCATGGGTAACGAATGGTACGAGCGCGATCTGGGGCGTTCCGTATACTGTGTGGAGGATGCAGGTGTGAAGACCATTGGAGGATCCCCAACTGCCAAGCCGATGTCACCTAAAAACCTCTGGACGATGACAATAACCGATGAACTTCGACTGGCGACCAATTTCCGATCTAAAGTCATCGGTATCGCCATCAAGGATCGCGGCGGCATTCTGCCTGCAGGCCATTCCGCAAATGCCGCCTACTGGTATGATCCATCCAGCGGCCATTGGGTGACCAGCACTTATTATATGAACGAGCTTCCGGCCTGGGCCGCCCGTTTCAACGAACGGAAGGTGGTCGATTCCCTGCTCCGCCTGGATTGGAACACACTCTATCCCATCGGCAGCTATACGCAAAGCGATGCCGACGACCGCCCTTGGGAAGGCAAACTGAATGGTGTGCCAAAACCTACATTCCCATACAAACTATCTCAATTCGCTGGAAAAAACTACGGAGCCATCTCCACAACCCCTCAGGGATCGACATTGACCCTGTCTTTCGCCAAAGATGCCATCTACGCTGAAGATTTGGGCAATGATGATGCCACGGATTTCCTGGCTGTTAGTCTTTCTTCACCTGATTATATCGGTCATAACTTCGGACCTAACAGCATCGAGGTAGAAGATACTTACCTTCGGTTGGACCGCGATCTGGCTGATTTCTTCGATATGCTGGATAAGAAAGTCGGCAAGGGCAATTGGCTGACATTCATCACGGCCGACCATGCCGTGGCGCATGTACCCGGATATCTGAAAAACAATAAAATCCCGGCGGATGTGGTATCTGGCAACCGCTCGGCACTCGAACAAGCCGTTACGGCTCGATTCGGTGTCAAATCTCCCATCCTGGATTATGATAATTACCAGCTTTATCTCAACTACCGGGCGATGGATTCGCTGAAAGTTGACCGTGCTGCTGTTCGTTCCTTCATCATTGAAGAGCTGAACAAGGATCCCCAGATCCTGCTCGCCTTTGATAATACAGATATCAGTGCGGCGAATCTGCCTTCCGTCGTAAAAGAGCGTTTCCTGCAAGGGAGCAACCGGAAGCGGGGAGGAGATATCCAGGTGATCCTGAAGGCGCATCATTTCGCCGGGGGAGCCACCGGTACCACCCATGGCTCATGGTATCCTTATGATGCACATATTCCGCTGGTATTCATGGGCTGGGGTGTGCGTCCGGGAAAGACCTATCGCGAGACGTACATGACCGACATTGCGCCGACGCTCGCCGCCATGTTGCGGATACAGATGCCGAGTGGTGCGATCGGCAAGGTGATTCCCGAGGTCATCAAATAATCAGTCATATTTCCGATAAAAAAGAACCCCGATCAATCGATCGGGGTTCTTTTTTATCGGAGGTAAAGAATCCATTATTTTTTGGTATTCCCATCCACATCAAGCTCGACAATCTCCAAACCAAACTTCTGCAGTCCCGGTAGGATCTTCGCCTTATCACCCACCAAGAGGATGTTCAGACGGTCAACATTGATCCATTTCTTCGCCAAACCATCGATCTCAGCCTTCGTCATCCCCTGCAGGATATTGCTCTGCTGCTCCACAAAATTGGTCGGCAGATCATATTCCAGGATCCTGCTGATGAAACCGGCCTTTTGGATGCCGGTCTCATACGACAGTGCATCGCGCTGACCAATGGCCTTCTTTGTGAAGTCTAGGTCATCCTGTTTTACACCGCTGGTCGCATAGGCTTTCATGTCACGCAACAGGTCCGTCAGTGCGCTGTCCGTAGCATCGGCACGAATACCAGAACTGAACGTGAAACTACCCGTGTAACGGTCTCCGTTGAAACCGGAACGCGCACCATAGGTCCAGCCCTTCGTTTCGCGGAGATTGTAGTTCAGGATGCTGTTGAAGGATCCTCCCAACGGATAGTTCATCAGATTGGCGCGATAGTATTCACCGGTGGCGTCATACTTCAAACCGGTCACACCACCGACCCTGAATTCCGTTTGGGCAGCCTTCGGCACATCGATCAGATAAATGCGCGTCTTCGCTACCGCAGGTGCGGCCGCCGGAGTGGGCAACTCGATCCTGCGATCCGGGA
>JBEEMB010000297.1:0-4046 GCA_041167815.1 Bacteroidota bacterium
ACGATGCAGATTTGATCCCAGGTTTTCTCGGATAGCGGGAAATCTTTCGGCCAGCAGAGGAATCACACGATGTCTGAGGAAATTTCTGTCATATTTATCCTCTGCATTCGATTGATCTTCACGCCAGGTTAATCCGTATGTCCGGGCATAAGATTCCAATTCTTCACGTCGGGCAAAAAGCAAGGGACGAGCAACTGTCGGAGTACCGGGCAGCATCCCCCGCATTCCGGTGATTCCTGTACCCCTGAAAAAATTCAGGAGCATGGTTTCTATGTTGTCATCAAGATGGTGGGCTGTCAGTAGTCTGTAGCACTGTGACTTGTCCGGTTCAGATAACTTCAAGCGCAATTCTTCCAGCCATTGGTAGCGCAGGGCTCTGGCGGCTGCCTGAATTGACAACCGTTTTGTTTGCCTGTATGTTTCGGTATCAAAGCACACCGTGTGGACCTCAATACCCATGGATTGCCCCCAGTCTTTTACATAAGCCTCATCCGCATCACTTTCGGACCCGCGTAGCCCGAAATTACAATGGGCCATGACCAGATTGAAGTGAAGTGACTGAAGGATATGGCTGAGCACTATGGAATCCAGCCCTCCGCTGATTGCAAGTAACAGGGGTTGACGGGCATGGAAGAGGTTTTCCTGTTCGACGAACCGCTGTAGTCTGACTCTAAAAAGTTCCGGGTTGAAATCGTCGGGCAGGTTCATATTCATTATGCTGTTTTAGCGTCAATGGATCAGTCCTCACAATTCAACAAAGCGGCGCTCAATTCGCCTGCCGCATGCCGGTCACCAGCCGTTTCTGCTGCCTTGATGCCCTTTTTGTAAATATCTGCAGCCAATTCCAGCGTACCGTTTCTCTCCATGATCTTACCCAAATGATAATAGGACCCCACATATCCTGGATCCTGTTCCAATAATGATTCGAGTTGGTGACGCGCTGAGGCATCATCGCCGAGCTTTATATATTCCATCGCTAAAGCGTGGCGACTGAATCCATCCGATGGGTTACGTGCTATGAAAGCCTGCAGCTTTTCGATGCGTGTCAATTCACTTGCTTGCATTGTAGAATTTTATTGATTTCAAACATTGCGGACTTCGTGGGTGTTCTTAAATTTGTACTGCAATTGGTTGCATAAACAACTTTTATTCACCACATCAATAAAGCCATGAAAATCCTGGTTTGCATTAGCAGAACACCGGACACGACGGCAAAAATAGCCTTCGGGGATAACAACACGAAATTCGTCAAAGACGGTGTGCAGTGGATCATCAATCCATATGATGAGTGGTATGGACTGGTCAGGGCCATTATTATAAAAGAAAATGAGCCCGCAACGATCATTCACCTGGTAACCGTTGGAGGCGCTGATGTTGAGCCTGTGATCAGAAAGGCGTTGGCACTGGGAGGTGATGAAGCGATTCGCGTGGAGATGGAGCCTATGGATGCCTATCAGGTGGCGGTTCAAATTGCAGAGGTGGCGAAAGGTGGACAATATGACCTGATACTGACCGGAAAGGAGACCATTGACAGTAATGGATCCTCGGTTGGTCCGATGTTGGCAGAGCTTCTGGACATGGATATGATCAGCCTGGCGACAGGGCTCGAATTTGAAGGATCGACCGCTGTTGTCACACGTGAAATTGAAGGGGGCGAAGAAATAAGTGCGATACCGCTACCGTTGGTCGTCTCATGCCAAAAAGGTATGGCAGAAGCAAGAATTCCGAATATGCGGGGCATTATGGCTGCCAGGACAAAACCCTTGAAAGTGTTGCCACCGGCGGAAAGCGCGGTATTGACAGGATTGGTTTCTTATGGACTTCCCCCATCGCGCAGTGGTGTAAAACTGGTACCTGCTGACCGTCCTGAGGAGCTTGTCAGACTACTACATGAAGAAGCGAGGATCATTTAATTCAAAACACTCATCAACCAAAGAGTTATGTCAGTTCTCATATTCGCCGAGCAATCAGACGGCGCAATCAGAAAGTCATCCAAAGAAGCCGTCTCCTATGGTGTTGCATTGGCAAACCAGCTTGGTGTGAAGGCTGAAGCGGTTGTTTTGGGGTCAGTTCATCAGGATTTATCAGGCCTCGGGTCGCTGGGCGTTTCGGTGGTACATCACTGTGCGGAAGAGGGATTGAACACGATGGATACGCGTCGTTACACTGCAGTGATGGCTGAAATTGCTCAAAGCACCGGATCACAGATCATTGTATTCGCCCACAGCATAACCGGGAGAGCGATTGCTCCTCGTTTATCGGCGAGACTGAAAGCAGGTTATATATCTGGCGCCACCGGGTTACCTGATACATCCAATGGTTTCATTGTTCGCAGAAATGTCTTTTCGGGTAAGGCCTTCATGGATGTGCGTGTGGAAACCCCTGTGAAAATCATCTCCGTCAATCCAAATAGTTTCGGCGTCCGTGAACTGGAGGGTGTTGCGATGGTTCAGCCATTCCAGACTTCAACAGTGGCGGGTCGTGTGGTGACGAGGGAAATCAAAAAGGTGAACGGCCAGGTTCCATTGGGAGAAGCGGAATTGGTAGTGAGTGGCGGACGAGGATTGAAAGGACCGGAACACTGGGGGATGGTTGAAGATTTGGCAGGATTGATCGGTGCAGCAACTGCATGCAGCCGCGCGGTAGCGGATGCACACTGGAGGCCCCATCACGAGCACGTAGGACAAACGGGATTGGCTATTGCACCCAACCTTTATTTTGCCATTGGCATTTCAGGCGCCATCCAGCATCTGGCTGGAGTAAACCGAAGCAAGGTTATTGTGGTAGTTAACAAGGATCCGGAAGCGCCTTTCTTCAAGGCAGCAGACTATGGCATCGTAGGAGACGCGTTCGAAGTCATGCCGAAGGTCATTGAAGCAGTCCGACAGCTTAAAAAGAGCTGATCCAAGCGGAGCGTTAAATTTTATGGTCACCAACAAACTGTAAGGGATACAGTATTTGCAAGGAGTGAACAGCCATTGCATGAGCTTCCTGAAAATACTGTACCTTTACAGCATCTTATGAAGAAGATAGAGCTTGAGATCGTTGCCCTTTCTCATTCCATCGCCCAAACCCATTCATATGCGGTTGTTTTAGGCGAGGTAAATGGCTTGCGTCGTCTACCGATTGTCATCGGGGGATTTGAGGCACAGGCTATTGCCGTTGCGCTGGAAAGAATGCAACCGAGCCGTCCACTCACGCATGATCTCATGAGAAACTTCATGCTCGCCTTCAATGTTGAGTTGCATGAAGTAGTTATTAATGATCTCAACGAGGGTATTTTCTATTCTAGGCTATTGTGCAGCAACGACAACGACACGGTCGAAATTGATTCCCGTACTTCAGATGCCTTAGCGCTTGCCGTTAGATTTGGCTGTCCCATCTACACTTACGAGAATATTCTGGACAGTGCCGGGCATCTTTTGGATAACTCCGGACAGAAAAAGTCCAAGGCTAAAGAGTCTGAACAAGCAGCGCCCGCCCCGGATCGCAGGTCGGACGACCTACGCAGCATGTCACTCGACGAGTTGAATACGCTGCTGGACGAAGTGTTGGAGCAGGAAGATTACATGCGTGCGATTGCCATCCGTGATGAAATCAAGAGTCGCAAGGGTCAATCTTCCTCATGATATCTTTTCCTAACGCGAAAATTAACCTGGGTCTGAACATCATTCGAAAAAGAAATGATGGTTACCATGACCTTGAAACATTTTTCTATCCTGTCAGCCTTCGCGATGCTTTGGAAATCATACCCAACCCAAATCTTGCTGATGAGCATTCGGGCGTGAACCTTCATTTGGCAGGTAAACCTGTTGACGGTTCGCCGGAATCAAATATCTGTGTAAAGGCATGGCAGTTGTTGAAAAACGACTTCCCTACCCTCCCCGCAATTGAACTCCACCTCTTAAAAGCCATCCCGATGGGAGCCGGACTGGGTGGCGGATCTGCTGATGGGTCTTTCACACTGAAGATGCTCAATGAAATGTTCGGATTGGGGCTAACCCATGAAGCATTGGAATCTTACGCACTTAAACTAGGCAGCGACT
>JBEEMB010000049.1:0-11265 GCA_041167815.1 Bacteroidota bacterium
AGATTCATTTCTTCGTATGCTGCGATCGCCGGAGATTTTGCCGTTGGATCGATGACGGTATATGGACGAGTTGATACGTTGGTATTGGGCGACGCCTGTGATCGTATACCTGCGACGATCAGTATACCTGAGATGAGGAGTGTGGCGGATGTCATGCCAAGGGCGAATTTGCGCATTATGTTCCGCTTGCTCGAGGGGTTTTTCACTTGGTTCAGATTCATGCCAATGAGTGTTTTTGTTGTTTCGATCGGTAAGTTATCTTTTGCTGAATGTGGTCAGATGACTGAATGGTTATGATTAAACAAAACCTGTGCCGAAGCATCCAAATAATGTCATATATCACATATTATTACATAATTATATTATTTATATATGCTTATAGTGTTGTTAAACAATTAATTACGTATAAAAATTTAAAATGTTAAAACCGTTCAGGTTCCTTTCTTTGCTGGAATGTGACTATGGCAGTGATTTGGCGGACCGGGTTTACATTTGTGGATGCGCAAACAGAAATTCCGGGTTATTGAAGGGGTGACGGTCAGCGGGTATGCTGCGGAGGGTCGTTCATTGGCGAGGCTTGATGGCAAGGTGGTGTTTATTGAAGGAGCAGTGCCAGGGGATGTGGTAGATGTGGCGGTTACCCGGAGCAAGAAGGATTGGGCGGAGGGTCGTGTACTGAGGTTTCATGCGTATTCCGAAGACAGGGTCGCCGCTTTTTGTGCACATTTTGGGGTTTGCGGCGGTTGTAAGTGGCAGATGTTGCCCTATGAGCGCCAGCTCGTGTACAAGCGTCAGGAGGTGGAGGACAATCTGCGTCGGATCGGGAAAATCGAATTACCGGATGTACGTCCCATTCTGGGGGCGGAGGCCACCCGATTCTATAGAAACAAGCTGGAGTTCACGTTCAGCAGTAAGCGTTATCTCACAGACCAGGAGATGCGGGAGATGTCGCCGGAGCAGCGGGATGTATTGAAATCGATGCCTGCCCTGGGTTTCCATGTCCCAAAGTTATTCGACAAGATCATTGATATCCATACCTGTCATCTTCAGGGAGGACCTGTGAATGATATCCGAAATTGGATCAGGACGGAAGCGGTGGCCCGTGGGCATGCCTTTTATGATATCCGTTCGCATACCGGTTGGCTACGTAACCTGGTTTTCAGGCAATGTGAAACGGGTGAGTTGATGGTCAATCTGGTTATAGCGGCTCCTGAACCGGAGGAAAGGGATCGATTGCTGCGGGATTTGCACGCGGTATTCCCGATGATTGATGCGTTGTATTACACGGTCAACGCTAAAATGAATGACAGCATTCATGATCTGACGCCTGTGCTATTTGCCGGCAAGCCTTATGTGACGGAGCGTTTGGGTAGCCTTTCATTTCGGATCGGTCCAAAATCCTTTTTCCAGACCAACACCCGTCAGGCTGAGCGCTTGTATGAGCAGACGAAGGCATTGGCCGGTTTGACTGGCAGCGAAACAGTTTACGACCTTTATTGCGGAACCGGGAGCATTGGTTTGTTCGTCAGTGACCAGGCGGCCAAGGTGATTGGCGTCGAGGTCATTGCCGCTGCGGTGGATGATGCCCGGGAGAATGCACGGATCAATGGAATTGATCATGCTGAATTCTTTGCCGGCGATGTGATCAAGGTGTGTGATGACGCGTTTTTTGAGCGTCATGGTCGGCCGGATGTAATCATCACAGATCCACCCAGAGCAGGCATGCACGAGCAGCTTGTTCGTAAAATCCTCGAAATGAGGGCTCCACGCGTTGTCTATGTAAGTTGTAATCCAGCCACACAGGCACGTGATCTGCAGTTATTGGATGAGGCATATGCCGTTACTGCTGTCCAGCCGGTGGATATGTTCCCACATACGCATCATATTGAGAACATTGCTCAACTGACGCTGAAAAATCTTTGACCAGGCCAGGGTCGCAGGCAGTAACTTTGTGCTAACAATACCTTTGATATGCGAACCGAATTCAGGCCCAGGGGCTACAGCAATCTACCCATGATCGTCAAAAATCTGCTGATCATCAATGGGTTGGTATGGCTGGCACAAATCACCATCGGTGACCGACTGATTGGGATGGAGGAGAATTTCGCTCTGTTCTATGTCAAGTCTTTCTATTTCAAGCCTTGGCAGGCAGTAACATATATGTTTTTGCACTCACCTGCCAGTTTTTTTCATTTGTTATTCAACATGTTCGCATTATGGATGTTCGGTAGTACACTGGAGAACCTGTGGGGACCGGGTCGTTTTTTGACGTTTTATCTTTTGTGTGGCGTTGGGGCGGCTGTGGTGCACATGGGTGCCTTGTGGTATGATATTTCGCAGCTGGAACCATTGTTTCGTCAGGGTCTGATCAGTCCTGAACAGTTCGAGATGGCGTTGAACATACCTACAATGGGTGCATCGGGAGCGGTGATGGGGATTTTTGCAGCCTTTGCATATACTTTCCCCAACAGCGAGATGCTCATATTTCCGTTTCCGTTTCCAATCAAGGCAAAATGGGCCTTGTTGGGATTGGCGTTGATGGATCTTTTCGGCGGCATATCCAGTCAGCAATCAGGCGTTGCTCATTTTGCGCATCTCGGTGGTGCAGCCTTTGGCATCTTGTTGGTAATGATTTGGAATCGTGGAAACCGGAGGATGTTTTATTAAGGTTGTTCCCGTTCGCCTGAATATTTTTTAATTTTAGGGAGGGTCTAATCACATGGGGTATAGAGATTATCCGAAGCGTAATACATCTAACTGGAGTGCATCCAATCCATTGATCATGCTGGTCATCATCAATGTGATGTTCTTCATCCTTTTGCATTTCATCAAAAGCATCTACAATTTCTCCCGTATGCCGGAGACTTTGTTCATGCAACATGTCCATACATGGTTCGTGGTACCCGCCAAAGCAGGCCAATTCCTGCAACGTCCATGGGTGTTGTTCACAGCGATGTTCTCCCAGATGAATCTCATCCTCATGGTGAGTAATATGTTCTGGCTATGGACATTCGGTTATATCCTTCAGGATCTGGTCGGTGAACGCAGGGTGTTTCCTTTATACTTGTATTCCGGATTGGCTTCGATCCTGGTTTTTCTCTTCATTTTCAATGCGGTCCCCCAGTATGCGGTTGTAGCCCAAAATCTTTCCTATTCGGGCGCTACCGCCTCGATTTTGGGTGTGGCTGTGGCGGCGACTGTCATCTCCCCTCAATATCGATTGTTTCCGATGATCGGTAGCGGTATTCCATTATGGCTGCTCACCGTGGCGTTCGCGATTATTGATCTTACGTCCATATCTGCATCATCTTATATGTTCTTCGTACATGGAGCGGCTGGCCTGACAGGGTTTCTTTTTGCCCGCGGCTTGTTGAAGGGCAGCGATTGGTCTGCCTGGATGAACAACCTGTACGATCGGGTCACGCATCTTTTTCAGCCGAGGGATCAGGCCAAGCGCAGGATGGTTCGCAAAGAAGAAGTTTTCTATAATACGCGCGGCAAACAACCATTCATCCGTAAGGTGAATGTCACCCAGCAACGGATTGATGAGATCCTTGATAAAATCAATCAAAAAGGGTATCAAAAGTTGACCGAAGAAGAAAGGGATTTATTGCGTCGGGCCAGCGAGGGTGAAGTATAATGTGAAGAGATGCGGCGACTCATGGAAATAATTACATTGAGATTCGTTTTGACGACGAATATCATTGCCGCTGTTACCCTTGGTGGATGTGCGCTGCTGATGGGTTTTGACCCAAGAGCATGGTTCATCAGTGGTTTCCCATCGCTCCTGTTTCCTTACCTCGCACTGTTGAATCTATTGTATGTGATCGGCTGGCTGTTGGTTCGGCCGCGCTGGTCTGTCCTTTCATTGGTTGTTCTGCTATTGTGTGCCGTGCCTCTGCAATCTGTCCTGCCATTTCGTGGACCCAGCACTTTTGATACGAAAACTGATCCGGACAGATTGAGGGTCATGACCTGGAACATCCGCTTCTTCACACCGTTCAGGAGTCTGTATTACGATCCGAATTCAGCCACCAAATACGAACATATATTCAGGGAGATTGAGCACTATCAACCTGATGTCGTTTGTTTTCAGGAATTCACGAATAATGGAAGTCATCAGGGATCTGATCCCGTGGATATTTTAAAGCGGCGGATGGGTTATCGTTACTTCTATTTTCCGGGTGATGACCTGAACTGGAATACCGTGGCCAGTGGTACGGCTATTTTTTCGAAGCATCCGATTGTTGCTACGGAGAACATACGTTACGAAAAAGACAGATACCGGGATGTAGAGCACACGGTGGCGGCAGATATTCGCTGGGGTCGGGATACCATCCGTGTGTATTCCATACATCTGAAGTCTTTCGGTTTTTTACCGAGTGATTACAGCTCCTTTCAAAAGATCAAAAAATCTGAGGATACCGGATTGCTTGCATCAAAGAGTCTTTTCAGAAAGATGCGGCAAACGTTCAGAGATCATGCCGAGCAGGCAGACATGATCAGTCGGAAGATTGCCTACTGTCGTTATCCTCAGGTCATATGTATGGATTTGAATGATGTAGCACATTCCTATGCCTACAATACGTTGAAAGGCGACAGGCAGGATGTTTTTGCTGTTGGAGGCAGCGGGTTAGGTAAGACCTATACCAGCCCTTCCTCTCCGATTCTGGGTAAGTTGCCCACGCTTAGGATTGATCACATATTTGTGAGCCAGGCTTTCGAGGTGGAACAAACAACCACCGGCCAGTCTATGCTTTCAGACCATCAGGCGGTCATCTCAGACCTTCGATTGGCTGAAAAGGAGTAATTTCGCGGTCCTACATTTCTTTTTCATCACCAATTCCAAATCATGTCAACCTTACGTTTCTTCAACTCGCTTACGCGACAGAAAGAGGTGTTCGAGCCCATCACGCCCGGCCATGTAGGTATGTATGTATGTGGACCAACGGTGAGTGGAGAAAGTCATCTGGGGCATGCCCGTCCTTTCATCACGTTCGACATTGTTTATCGTTACCTGATGCACCTGGGTTATAAAGTCAGGTATGTCAGAAACATCACGGATGCCGGGCATTTCGAGGAGGAGGGCCGTGCTGCTGAAGACAAGATCTCGAGCAAGGCTGTGTTGGAAAAACTGGAGCCAATGGAACTGGTGCAGAAGTACACCAACATGTTCCACTGGGCCATGCATCAGTTCAATAACCTTGAACCAAGTATTGAGCCTACAGCCACCGGTCATATCGTTGAGCAAATCGTCATGATCGAACGCATCATCGCGGATGGATATGCCTATGTTGTGAACGGTTCCGTCTATTTCGATGTAGACAAATACCATCGGGACTTCGAAGGCAAAGGGATGCCATACGGCGTATTGAGTGGTCGCGTCCTTGATGACCAACTCGAAACAACCAGAGCACTGTCATCGCAGGACGAAAAGCGTAACAAGAGTGATTTCGCTTTATGGAAGCATGCTGCCCCTGAGCATATCATGCAGTGGAAGAGTCCCTGGGGCATGGGATTCCCCGGTTGGCATATCGAGTGTTCGGCGATGAGTAACAAATATCTGGGTGAGCGCTTCGACATTCATGGTGGTGGCATGGATCTTCAGTTTCCGCATCATGAGTGTGAGATTGCCCAGAGTGCCGTGTGCAATCATCAGATTCCGGCCCGTTATTGGCTCCACAACAACATGATCACCATCAACGGTAAGAAGATGGGGAAGAGTTACAACAATGTTATCAAGTTGAGTGAACTCTTCGGTGGGCATCATCCTATGCTGGAGCAGCCTTACAGTCCCATGACGGTGCGATTCTTCATTCTTCAGACGCATTATCGCAGTACCCTTGATTTTAGCAATGAAGCATTGCAGGCGGCTGAACGTGGATTGAAACGTATGTGGGAAGCGTTCGGTCACCTTGAAAAACTGGATCCCGCTTTGACGGGCGGACCAACTGCGGGAGACACTGCGCTCGATGCGCAATGCCATCGAATTTTGGATGAGGCGGAAGAATCGATGACTGATGATCTGAATACGGCGAAGGTGATGGCCAATTTCTTCGAGCTTGTTCCAATGATCAATTCCTTTAGGGACGGTCATGTTTCGTTGTCATCCATCGAGGCTTCCACGTTACAAAGACTTCAACAGGTATTCCGAAAGTATCTCGTAGACATTTTCGGATTGCGTGATGAAAAACCGTCCGATTCAGGCCGAATGGATTCCGTGATGCAACTGTTGATTGATATTCGTCGGGAAGCTCGTTCCCGTAAGGATTTCGCAACCTCCGACAAGATTCGGAATCAATTACAGGCAATGGGAATCCAGTTGAAGGATGAAAAGGATGGTCGCGTCAGCTGGACATATCTTTAATACATAAGTAAAATGAAAAAAGCCCGGCACCCATAATTATTGGATGTCGGGCTTTTCCTTTTTTGAACCAGGACCAGTTTTATTACTTCACCAGTTTAAGTTCCTTGATGAGGTGACTTGCACCGCCCAGTTTGTCGATGCACCAGAGCACATAGCGGACATCCACGCAGATGGTACGGTTGAGGTCTTTATCAAAAGCGATTTTATGACTCAGCGCTTCGTAGTTGCCATCAAAGGCAAGTCCGATGAGTTCTCCGTTGCCATTGATCACGGGTGAGCCAGAGTTGCCGCCGGTGATATCATTGGTGGTGATGAAGGACACGACCAGATCGTTGCGTTGTTTATCGATATACTGGCCATAGTCTTTCTTTTTTGCCAGTTCCATGAGTCTGGCCGGCAGGTCGAATTCGTAGTCACCTGGTTTGTATTTTTCCATCACGCCTTTCATGGTGCATACATAGTCGTATTTCACGGCATCGCGGGGTTGGTAGCTTTTTACTTGTCCGTAGCTGACACGCATGGTGAATGTCGCATCCGGATACATCACCTTGTTCGGATTCATCGCCCGGACACCTTTCAGATACAGCCTCGAAAGCTCGTCATTGGCGGCCATGAACATTTGACGTGCCTGTCCGAATCGATTACTGTAACTCTTATAGAACGTGGATGCGGCATGGTAGGCCGGATCTTCCTGCAGTTTGATAGCATCCGGGTTTTTAACAAAGGCATTCCAGCGGGCATCGTCTGTAATGATCGACCCACCGAATACATGCGCGGAATACTTGGCATAGGTGGCATCGTCTTTCAGGTTGCCGAATGTAGATGCGATTTTTTCGAAGAATCCGGCGGGATGCTGATCCTTATCGATGTTCCGATAATACATCCGCATGACATCTGTGAGAATTTTGCGGTCGGACGGCATGTCTGCTTCCTGAAGGAATGCAGTCCTTGACCGGCTCGCAGCCTCTATTCCTTTTTTCACATCCGGGTGATCTATGCCTTTTTTCACCATATCGGATTCCAGCATCATGAGTGATGCAGAAAAGGCAAGCAACGGTGATCCGAGGATGCCCTCGTTTAGATACATACGATGGCGGGCATAGGGCTCCCAGGCCTTATATGCCTTCTGCCACTCATTGAAAATATTTTCATATTCCGGTTTCCCCTTGGCCCAGGCCAGGAAGCCTTGTTCATCGGCCTGTTTGCGCTCGTAGATCCTGTATTTGAGGAGCTGTTTGGATTCTCCGTCAAAGAATTTCCAGTAGTTGGCGATGCCGGCGTAGGATGATGCGAGTTTCAGCTTTACGGCCGGATCCTGACGCATTTGTTCGAACATATATTTCAGCCGCATATCACGGAGTTCTACCAGGGCCGGGTTTTCGATGTCCGTTTTCAATTTCACACCGAAAGAGGTTTCGTACCGGTTGGTTCCACCCGGATATCCGTAAGTCATCGCGTAGTCTCCATCTTTCACCCCTTTGATAGACACAGGGAGGAAGTACCTTGGTTTAAGTGGCACATTGGAGGCGGAGTAATCGGCCGGTTTACCATCTTTTCCTGCATAAACACGGAAGACTGCAAAGTCGCCAGTATGGCGCGGCCATTCCCAATTATCCGTATCACCGCCGTATTTGCCGATGCTTTCGGGTGGTGTGCCGACGAGTCGCACATCCTTGTATCTGTGATAAACAAACACGAGAAACTGATTGGCCTTGAACAATGCGTTGACCCGGGCTTCAATGTTATTAGAAGGATCGGAATACTGTTGATTGATAAGTGCCGACATTTCTGCCACTTTTTTTGCACGATCCGCACCTGTGAGGCCTGCTGCAGCGCTATCAATGCGCGTGGTGACATCTTCGATGCGTAACAGGAATTGTACACTCAACCCGGCCGCAGGTATTTCATCTGCCTTGGTCTTTGCGTAGAAGCCATCACGCAGATAATTGTTCTGCACGGAACTGGCTGCGGCGATTGCTCCGTAACCACAGTGGTGGTTGGTGAAAATCAAGCCTTCTGCACTTACGATTTCTCCGGTGCATCCACCCCCGAAAATGATGATCGCATCCTTGATGGATGCCTTGTTGATGCTGTAGAGCTGTTCCTTACTCACTTTCAGCCCGCGTTTCACCATGTCGTTATACACCTGCTGACCGAGGAGCATTGGTAGCCACATTCCTTCGTCCGCTATCGAGGCCAATCTAATGGCCATGAAAGCGATGATAATTGTTATCTTCTTCATCATGCAACTTTTTTGATCCTCAAACCTACTTTACATTCATGAAAACAACATTGTTTTCAATCCAAACGACAAAAATTCAATAAAAATCAACAAATGATCACTACAACTACGAACAGTATCGACGGTCGGACTATCCGGACCTATCTCGGCGTCATCAGTTCTGAAACCATCATCGGTGCCAATGTTTTCAAAGATATCTTAGGGGGTCTGCGCGACTTTTTTGGTGGCCGCAGCGGCACCTATGAAAAAGTTATGGAGGAGGCAAAAGTGACCGCTTTGCGCGAACTGGAAGAAAAAGCCAGGGCCATGGGTGCTGATGCCATTGTAGGTATAGATCTGGATTTTGAAACGATTGGTGCAAATGGCAGTATGTTGATGGTAAGTGCCTCCGGAACGGCTGTCAGATTGAATTAAGCCCTTACTACAGACAAACAGCAGGGTGTTAAACATCATGCTTGGGTCGTTGATTGGGAATGACGAAGGTCCCTTCAACGACCCTTCATGTTCATGCCTTATTTTTTTACAGCATTACCAGGCACATTCATATTCAATTTGACAATAAGTGCATTAAGGTTCGAATCTGACGTTATCTTTTTGTCCATCCGCCTGAGATTTTCACGCGAAATCACCCAATTCATGGGGATGTTATCCTGTTCTCCCGGCCTGTAAAGATTGAATTTTATATATGCGGCTGTGCCTTCCGGGAATGATAACAGGTAACGTGAAAGTCTGGAGTTGTTGACATGTGTCTGCGCCGAATATGCTCCGAGTAGTGTTTTCACGGGAGCAAACAAGTCATTCACAATCGGATGTACTTTGTGTACCACTGCTTCATCCTGGGTAGCATTTGTTGCATGCAGGACATAAAATTTCAGTTTCTTCAAGCAGTGATTGGAGTCCTTCTTCAGGCTATCATCTATAATCCGTTTCAGCTCGATGAGTGTTTCATGTACGACTCCGGCACCAGAATTATCGAAATAACCACCATCTACGAAATAATTGTCTTCCAGTCGACCGGCGGGGCTGATGTATGGGAATCTGGCACCCAGCACCACGGCTGTACTTAATCGAATATCGTCATATGAAGGCAGGGTCGATAACACATCCATACGACTTCCATATACTGCTTCATCCACCTTAATATTACTTACAACAGCCGGTCTACCGTCCTGCATTCTTGTGGTATTCAAGAACAGGATGGGAAGGTCAGTTTTTCCAGGTGGACAGAAGACGGAAAATGGTTTCGACATCTGTTCAGCGATGCTGTTCTTCATTGGAACCTTTTCCATGGACTGTTCCAATGCTGCCGCACGATCGTAGATGATATCCAACGGGAAGAGCGGTTTCAACAGGTCTGGTCCTAATAGTCTGGCCATCGTATGACTAAGGAAATCCTGCGAGAGGTATGTTTGGCTCTCTTTACGTGTTTCTTGTATCTCACCATGTTGCCGGCCTTTTGACAGCATGCTGAAAAATGCGGCGTTACCCAGACTTCCCCCCGATGTCCCAGATAAACAAAGCAAATGTTTCGAAAACCTTCCCTGCGTTGCTTCTTCCAGTTTCGACCAAACACCTGCGGCCCAGTATGCTGATCTCGACGCTCCTCCGTCAGCCAATAACAGGAAAACAGGATATTCTGTGACATTTCTGTCACTTAATTCATCCATTCGCGCTGCCGTCCAAGCGTGGAACCAGTTATCAAGGTCCGGTCTGTTGGCAAAATTGTTTCCAACTGAAGAGTCCGCAGGCCATGTACGTCTGACATTATGAGGTTCAAACATCAGGCCTATTGCGAATGTTGCTGCGATGAACAACAGGTGAAGGTTTGTGCGTGTTTTGACGGAAAATAATGATATCAGGTTCCCGACCCCTAACAGCACCCCCAGTGCAAGTAGCACTATGGGTAGTGTGCTGATAAATCGTGCAGTTGCGAGGTGAAAAATAGCAGCAAACCAGATGCTGATGGAGATGATCGCTACGATGTTGAATGTCCGGAAGATGGATATCTCCCCTTTTAAGATCATGTAGTTGTGTTCATTTGATCTTTGATCTCCTTCATTTGAGAGAATCCATTTCAGTAATTGATAGCTGTACCCCCGCTGTTCCTTTAAGGCTTCAGCATTCTTTTGTTTGAGTAATTCCTCTTCCTTGATTTTTCTGCGCACTACGACCAGGAACATCAACGTCAGCTGTAGAAATGGCAAAGCGATCAAATAGCTTACAAGATCATTTTGAATTGAAGCTATTCCAAATATCAAGCCTGATAAAAGGGTTGCAATGTTTCTGATTTTAATAAGTTTCGAATCTGATTGTTGGTCGCGTATTTGTTCGAATATATCCGTACCGACGATGTACATCAGCACTTGTAACGAAATAAATATTAAAATTCCCTCGTATCCCCAATCAAGGGGTTCAATTGCAAGGAATGACAGCATTACAACTGTAAAGCATGTGAAACCGAGGATTCTTGGTACATGGTATAGGCCATTTGGAAATATATCGAACAGTTCGTCCTGGTTGTAGGCAATCAGTCGTGATGAGTACCAGCTAACTGTTGCCCAAAATAGGAGCGCGGTCATAAAGAATAGCCCGCGCCATGAGGATTCAAGCGTAATGATGATCACATCTCTGCCTTGTATGAAACTTGTCATAAGCC
>JBEEMB010000095.1:0-2950 GCA_041167815.1 Bacteroidota bacterium
ATGGTTGATTTGCCACTGCCGGTATCTCCCACGATGGCGAGTGTTTCGCCGGTATGCACCTTGAAACTGATATCCGACAATACGGGCTGACCCTGCAAATATGAAAAGTGCACCCGGTCGAATTGTACTTCACCCTTGGATTTCTCCATGGATAATGTCCCATCATCCTTCGTCCGATCCTCATTATCGAGGACATTGAATACCCGCCCACCGGCCACCATGCCCATCTGGAGCACATTCAGCTTGTCTGCGATCACCCGCAATGGCCGGAACAAGAGGTTCAGCAGGAGCATAAACGACACCACCTGTCCGGTGACGGCGGCCGAAGCGCCAAAATCACCCTGCATCGACTGGGTAGCTGCGAACCATACCAACAAGCCCATCGAGCATGCGAGGATGATTTCTACGAACGGAAAAAAAACCGAGTAGGCAAAGATGGCACGGATATTGGCATCCCGGTGTTGCTTGTTGATGGCATCAAATGCACGCGCCTCGCGGGCTTCAGCCGTAAAAGACTGAATGAGCACGATGCCTGTGATATGTTCCTGTACGAAAGCGTTGAGTGATGCGATAGCGTTGCGGACCGTCACAAACGATTTCTTCACAGTCTCTTTGAAGAGATAGGTACCCAGGATCATCAAAGGAAATGGAATGAGACAAACCAGTGTTAGTTGCCAGTTGGTGTAGCACATGGCACTGAGGATGGCAATGATCGAGAGAAAATCTGCCAAAACGGGCACCAATCCGTCGGAAAAAACATCATTTACTGATTCGATATCATTGACCGTCCGGGTGGTGAGCGTGCCGATGGGCGTTCGGTCGAACTGTCGCAAATTCAGCGAAAGTATCCGGTCAAACACATCCCGCCGCAGGTCTCGCACCACCGTCTGACCAAGCCATGTGGTGAGATACGTAAACAGGAAGCGCAGGGCGGATTCAAGCACCAGCAATAGCACCTGAATGATCGTGATCCGCACCAGCAGCGTGATGGCGAAGCCTTTTTCCAGCCTTCCCCCGAGGATGTCACGCAGGGTGTAGTCAATCATCATGGGTCGCACCGGTGCCAAAACCGCCAGGACGATTGCCAGGACGACAGACATGATCAGTCGCCAGCGATATGGACGGGCATATCCCAAAAGCCGGCGAAAAGTATGTAGATCAAAAGTTGGAGCCTGTCCGGATGTGGATTGCATGCAGAAGTCTTGTGGCCGGTGCCAGAGGTTACGAATTAAAGAGAGACCATGGTGCCGACGGGCACAAATTTACAAAAACTGATGGGGCTTAAGTTCAAATTGACAGATAAGGCTGTATTTTGTCATGAACCTCGAAAATCGTGAACAATCAAACGATTTTCGGAAGCACATGGCAGCATGTCTGTGGCAGTCCAATGTTTGAATGAAGAAATGGGTAAATCCAAAAAATCAATGCTAAACCGCTGGTTGAACAAAGAAACTTATTTGACAATCCTCAGCTGCATATTGATGTGGCATATACCATCTGCAGCCGGGGCACAAGAATATCTATATGCCTCAAATTACGTAACGGTTGACATAAACCGTTCACACCAAGATGTGAATTGCGTTGTCCAGGATGATGAAGGTTTTTTCTGGGCTGCTACCTGGAACGGCCTGTATCGTTTTGACGGTTATAACACTGAACATATACCCATATCAAAAAGCGATGCCCAGATCAAAATCGATGACTTGCGCTACCATCGCGGATTGCTTTACATGGCCACCAGTCAGGGATTGAAATGTATGAGGGTCCGGGATCGTAATTTGATTCCGCTAAAAAACGTGCCTGTCGGGGATTCAATCATACGTATCCAAATTGATGAACGAAATCGGATCTGGTGGGTCAGTAACAGTGGGGTGCTGTCAAGATTTGACGGGAAAGATGTAAAGAAAATAAGCATCCCCAGATACTCCTCTTCGGCGTACGGATCGCTTCAGTTGACGGAAAAACATGCGTGGGTTAGTTCTTATGATAAAAAGCTGTTCAAAATCGAAATGGAGAAGTTGGTGATTGACTCTCTTTTCAACTTACCAGACAGCATGTACATCAACAACCTTACAAAAGACCCGGATGGTAATTTATATTTATTATGCTATGATGCGGTCTATCGGGTAATGCATGGAAATAATGCACATGAAACCTTCAAAAAGTGTCCTGAATTCGGATCGCGGGTCACTCAAATGTCATTCAGCCCAAAGGGCACATTTTTGGTAAAGAATCATAATCACTTTGGACACCTGTATCGATCCAAGGACAAAATTAAATACTACGAAATTCCTTGGATCCAGGACAAGCCTGAAAATACGAACAGAATAAATCTATTCGGAAACCTGATGATGGTGTCGTATCGCAGTGGATTGATCATGGTAAATATTCAAGAAAATCTCTTCAAGCCATTGCATATTACCTTCAGGCCTGAGTCAAATATGGTTGAAACAGCCCGTGCCATAGAAGAAGATGATAAAAATATTTATCTGGCAACCTATGATGCCATTTATGCAATTGATAAAATAAGTGGTCAGGAAACCACATTGCTAAAAAAAAGAATTTTATCTCGCGACTTGCTTCGCCAGGGTGATAGTTTGTGGATTGCGACTGAAGGACAGGGACTCCATTTGATCAACCTCAAAACTGGACGTAACACGAAAATTCCCAATCAGGGTGATAAAGAAGCAGAGATTTTGATTTGCCTGGCAAGCCTTGGAAAAAAAAGTTTGTTGCTTGGAGGATATCGTGGCCTTTGGATCTACCACAAAGAAAACCAGCAGTCCACAAAGATCGACCCGGTGATTGATGGCAGACGGATTTTCAGAAATGGCGTATTTCAAATCTCCGAGTTGGATGATCATCGGTTTCTCGTAGCCTCACACTATGGTCTGTTCGAGCTGAATGACAAAGGACAAATATTAAAACAATATGGGGCAAAAGTTATCGG
>JBEEMB010000162.1:0-3014 GCA_041167815.1 Bacteroidota bacterium
GTCTGATGGCATGCGGCTGCGAGGGCTTTATCCGCATTGTCTACGATGAGCTCCTCACCAAATGCATTGATATAGTGTTTCAGCCGGCCGCTGACTTTGATCCTGAAGGGCTCCAAAGAGGTGAACATGACGGTGTCTCCGATCAGATAGCGCCATAATCCGCCATTCGTACTGATCACGGGAGCATAATGTTTCCCCAGTTCGACTTTGTCGAGTCCGATGGTCTGGGGATCCGATTTGCCGTATTCGGATATGGGCATGAATTCCCAGAACACACCGTGATCGGGGAAGAGCAGCATTCCGTCCTCATCCGGGCGGCCCTGGGCGGCGAAGAATCCCTCGGAGGCATTGTACATTTCGAGGTAGTGGATATCCGCCCCGATGATGCGTTGGAACTGTTCGCGGTAGGGGACGAAGGAGACGCCTCCGTGCATGTATAGCTCGAGGTTTGGCCAGACTTCCCGGATGCATGACTTGCCCGTGATCTCCAAGATGCGTTTGAACAATACCAGCGTCCATGTTGGGACACCGGAGATGGACGTGACGTTTTCGTGAATGGTATTCTGTGCCAGCAGTTCAATCTTGGATTCCCACTCATCCATGAGTGCTATGCTGAGTTCTGGCGTCCGGATCCAGTTGCCATAGAAGGGTGTGTTTTGCAGCAGTACGGCACTCAGATCACCAAAATGGGTGTCTTCGTTGTGCTGATGGATGGTATGACTTCCACCGATGATCAGACCCTTTCCGGTAAGCAGGTCAGAGTTTTCGTTGAAATGATAATACATGGTGAGCACATCCTTGGCCGCCTTGTAATGCATGTCTTCCAGGCTTTCCTGGCTCACGGGAATGAACTTACTGCGGTCGGAGGTGGTGCCGCTGCTTTTGGCGAACCAATGGATGGGCGTATTCCAGAGCAGGAGCTGTTCGCCGTTCATCGTGCGTTCGATGTACGGCTTGATATCATCATATTCCTGGATGGGCACTGCCGCTTTGAAAGCCTTGATGGTGAAGAGTCCAGAGAATCCGTATTTGCGACCAAATTCCGTGTATTGAGCCGAGGTCACGAGATCCTGCAACACCTCACGCTGGGCAGCGATGGGGTTGGCGATCACGGACTCTATCCTCCACATGCGAAGGCCGGCGAGCCGGGATATGGCGGGACTCAGCAGTTTCATGCGGCGAAGTGGTGCTTCACGTTGTCAATGAATGGATTACACGCCCTCTTGATCCAGACGGGCCTCTTCGTGAAGATAGTCTTTTCTTTTGAGTTCGAAGTTGCGCCCCAGGTACAATCGGCGGACCTGTTCATCCTCTGCCAATTCTTCCGCTGTCCCGTGTTTGAAGATTTTTCCTTCGATCAGGAGGTAGGCGCGGTCGCAGATGGACAGGGTTTCATTGACGTTGTGATCCGTGATCAGGATGCCGATGTTTCGGTACTTCAAACGAGCGACGACGGATTGTATGTCTTCCACCGCAATGGGATCCACACCGGCGAAGGGTTCATCCAGCAGGATGAATTTCGGATCTACCGCCAGGGCACGGGCGATCTCTGTTCTGCGCCGTTCACCACCACTCAGGGAGTCGCCGTTGTTGTTGCGGACATGGGTGAGCCGGAATTCCTGCAGAAGGTCCTCCAACTTTTGCTTTTGCTGACGTTTGTCGAGTTTGGTCATTTCCAGGACAGCCGAGATATTCTCAGCCACTGTGAGTTTTCGGAAGACGGATGCTTCCTGTGGGAGGTATCCGATCCCCATCTGTGCCCGCTTGTACATCGGAAGTTTGGTGATATCCTCGCGGTCGAGGAAGACCCGGCCTTCATCCGGCTTGATGAGGCCTACCACCATGTAGAAAGTGGTCGTTTTACCTGCACCATTGGGACCAAGCAGACCCACGATTTCGCCCTGCCTCACTTCTACAGATACCTGATTGACGACTGTGCGGTTGCGATATCTTTTGACCAGCTGTTCTGTATGGATGACAAGACTCATATAGTATTTATCGGGATTGCCTGGATCAGTTCAGTATCAAAGTTACGCAAGAATCATGTGTGGCTGTGAACCCAACCTTTTCATGTGCGTTGTATGGCCTGTAAGCCGCTGTCAATAATCACTTACTTTTGCAACTCATTACACCCATTTCCGGATGAAAGTCATAGACCACATCAATCAGGCCAAAGACACCCTCGTTTCTTTTGAGATCCTTCCTCCGCTCAAGGGAAAAACCATCAGTTCCATTTACAATCATCTGGATCCGCTGATGGAGTTCAATCCCTCGTTCATCAACGTCACGTATCACCGCAGCGAACATATCTTCAAAAAGAAAACGGATGGCACTTTCGAAAAGGTCGAGGTACGCAAGCGACCCGGCACGGTGGCCATCTGTGCTGCGATCATGAACCATTACAAGGTGGATGCCGTACCGCACCTGATCTGTGGCGGTTTCACCAAACGCGAAACGGAAGACGCGCTGATCGACCTTAACTTCCTGGGCATCGACAATGTATTGGTGCTGCGGGGCGATGCCACCAAGAACGAGGCATCCTTCGAGCCGGAACCCAACGGCAACAAGTATGCGCTTGACCTGCTGAAACAGGTTTCCGATCTCAACAACGGCATTTATCTGGAGGAAGATATCCGTGATGGTTCCAGAACGAGTTTCTGTATGGGTGTTTCGGGATATCCGGAGAAACACTTCGAGGCGCCGAACATGGAAACGGACATGCACTTCCTGAAGAAAAAAATCGAAGGAGGGGCAGATTACATCGTCACCCAGATGTTCTTCGATAACAGTAAATACTTCGCTTTTGTGGATGCGTGTCGGGCTGAAGGCATCAATGTGCCGATCATCCCCGGACTGAAACCTATCACCAACAAGAAGCAGCTGACCGTCATCCCACGCACGTTCCATGTAGATATCCCCACCGATCTGAGCAATGCCATCCTTCGATGCAAGACCGATGAGGAATGTGAAAAGGTTGGTGCTGAATGGTTGCTCGCCCAATCCAGGGAGCTGAA
>JBEEMB010000190.1:0-4097 GCA_041167815.1 Bacteroidota bacterium
AAAAAACCGCGTAGATGGCCCATTTTTCCATGCGAATGGTGGCATAAAGTGTCCGGTTCTGTTCATATTTATCCAATACCGACGCTTGAGTTCCCATCAGGGCCTGTAAAGCTTCACGCACTTCAGAAAGTTTCGCGTTTTCATCCAACGATAATTCGATGGCCGTGCACTCATCATCGGCGTACCCCAGCTGGGTCCGCATATACTGCATGTCAGTAAAAACGAACTTGTTATCGAACTCTGGTTGTACGGCAAAACTGCCGGAAGGGAAAATCTCCCCCTGGCTGAGCGCATTCAGGGGATCCGTCAGGTCGATGGCCCCCTTGCGTGGCAGATAGACCGTCACCGGCATCAGACTTCTGTCAGACAGTACGCCGATCGCATTCTCCACACCAATCCCCAGCACCGCCCTAGGGCGTTCAGCCATGCCCGTTTCAAAACGACCCCGCACGATACGTTCTGATACACCTGCCACTTCCGGGTATCCCTGTTCCACCCCCTTCATCTGTACGATCGTCTGGTAATCTCCAAGCTGCAACACGGCCTTCTCTTCCACCACCACGGAAACCGCCCGCACACCGGGCAATACGCTGATCTTCTGAATGGTTGCAGTATCCGCATGAAGTATGCGCCCGCGTAATGGCTCCACCCGGATATCCGTGTAAAAGGAGGCATACATGGAACGAACCAGTCCCTCAAAACCATTAAATGCACTGAGGATGACAATAAGTGATGCCGTACCCACCACTATTGCAGCCACACTCACCCATGCGATGACATTGATGGCCTGGGTGGATTTACGCGCACGGAAATACCTCCATGCGAATCTGAGATGCATGCTGTTCAAGGGGTTTTGCCTTCTTGGATCTGACGGAACACTTCCTCCATCCGGAAGACGTGATCCAGGGTCTCATCGCGGTAATACCGGAGCTCAGGAATCCTCCGAAGCTGATGCTTGACGCGCAATGCAAGCTCCTTTTTTACTTCGAAGTTCCGGGTTTCTATGTGATGGAAGGCCTTGTCAGGATCGGGGATCTTGAAAAGACTGAGATAGATCCTGGCTTCCAGCAGGTCGGGTGTTACCTTGACCGCGGAGATGGATACCATGCCCCCGTCGATCATATTCAGTCCAAGACGTTGGAAGATGTCGTTCATCTCCTCCAATATGACCCCTGCCACTTGCTTCTGTCGTTTGCCTTCCTGCATGGTATTCCGGTTGAAGGCCTCAAAATTAACTACTTTTGGCCCTAATCCCCGAAAATCAGCGAATCGTTCATGAAGAGCCTGCGGATCATCTTCCGTTATATCAGAAACTACCCCGGACTTGTTGGTGTCTATTTCGTCCTCAACCTGCTCTCGGCTTTCTTTTCCACCCTGTCACTCACCCTCCTTTCACCCTTTCTGGCCCTGATTTTCCAAATCAACTATGGGGGGAAAGGCGGTAACGGCCTTGGCCTTGGCAGCCTGATGGACAGTCTTCAGGGGATGATGACATCCGGCATGGCGACCACAGAAGGCAGAACCCGTGCCTTGGGCTTCATCTGCGTGATCCTCGTCATCGCCATTCTGTTGAAGAACACCTTCCTCTACCTGTCGATGTACACACTGGCACCCATCCGCAACAGGATCCTGAATGATATGCGGTCCGACATGTTCCGCAAGATCCTGCAATTGCCGATTGGGTTCTTCAGCGAACAGCGCAAAGGCGAGATCATGAGCCGCCTGACAAATGATCTGCAGGACGTTGAGTTCTCCACCATCAGCTTTCTGGAGACTTTCTTCCGGGAACCCATCGTCATTAGTTTTTATCTCTTTGCCATGATCCGGCTGAGTCCGGAGCTTTCGCTGTTTCTGCTGTTATTCCTTCCCATCGCCGGATTGGTGATCGGGCGGGTCGGAAGGTCGTTGAAACGCGTGTCCACCATTGTGCAGGAAAAACTGGGTGACATTTTGAGTACGATCGAGGAGACGCTGGGTGGGATGCGTGTCGTAAAGGCATTCAATGCGGAAGAACACCAGTTGAACAGATTCCGGACCGAAAACCAGCTCCTGTACGAAATCAAGAACAAAGCCAACAGACGACGGGATCTGGCATCTCCCGTGTCAGAGACCCTGGGCATCCTGGCCGTGTGTTGTGTGTTATATTACGGCGGTCGCCTGGTTCTCGAAGGATCCTTCTCGCTCAATGCCACGGATTTCCTGACGTATATCGCCATCTTCACCCAGGTGATCAATCCGCTAAAATCGTTGAGTTCCGCCTCCTATAACATCCGAAAGGGTGCTGCCAGCATAGAACGGATAGAATCCCTGATCGGAGCACCGGAGCAAGTCAGGGAGCCGGAAAAGCCCGTAAGCAAACAAAGCTTTGAACAGGCCATCGAATTCCATCAGGCGGGCTTCTCCTATGGCGATACGGCCATCCTGCAGGATATCAATCTGAAGATCTCAAAGGGTAAAACCATCGCCCTGGTGGGCTCCTCAGGGGCCGGTAAATCAACTCTGGCGGACCTGCTGCCAAGATTTCATGATTTGACGTCGGGATCCCTCACCATTGATGGTATTGACATCAGGCAATATTCCATCCGCGACCTGCGCAACCTGATGGGCATTGTAACCCAGGAACCACTGCTTTTCAACGATACCATCGCCGCCAACATCGCCCTGGGCAAACCGGATGCCAGCCTGGAAGAAATAGAAAAAGCAGCCCGGATCGCCAATGCGCATGAATTCATCATCCGGAAAGAAAACGGATACCTGTCAAATACCGGCGACCGTGGCGCTAAACTCAGCGGAGGTGAAAAACAACGCATCACCATCGCCCGTGCGGTACTGAAAAATCCACCCATCCTGATCCTGGATGAAGCAACATCATCGCTGGATACAGAAAGCGAAAAGCTCGTGCAGGATGCGATCAACAATCTCATGAAGGACAGGACAAGCCTGGTGATCGCCCATCGCCTGTCAACCGTTCGCCATGCCGATGAGATCATCGTGCTGCAAAAAGGAAGGATCGTGGAACGTGGGAAGCACGACGAGCTGATCAATCAAGACGGCATCTACCGAAAACTGGTGGAGATGCAGGAAGTCAAATAAAAAGAAAGGGTGCCTGAGTTTGGATCTCAGGCACCCTCTACTGAAAGGCTTTGGCCTATCTCAATTATTGTTGATTAGGATTCCTGGACAGCTGTTTTTTCGCCTCTACCGTGAGGGTGGCGTGTGGCACTGCCCTCAATCGGGCCTTATCTATCAGCTTTCCGGTCACCCGGCAGATACCGTAAGTCTTATTCTCGATTCGAACGAGCGCATTCTCCAACTTCTCGATGAAATCATGCTGGCGACTGGCCATCTGGCTCAGTTGCTCTCGCTCCATGCTAAGGCTGCCGTCTTCCATGGTCATATACCGGCTGTCGGAGTCTTCACCGCTCATAGCATCCTTACGGGTGATCATGCCATGCAGATAGGCGATCTCCTTGCGGGCTGTTTCAAGTTTACGTGATACCAGTTCTTTGAACTCCAGGAGTTCGGCATCACTGTATCGCATGGAAGGGCCCATCGGTTCGTCTGCAGGTTGATCAAGCACAGAACGGGTGAACTCCGGTTCGTATTTACGGGATGCCGTGGTGGTAATCTTGGGCAGTGAGACAGGCTTCTGTGTTTTTGTCACCTCTTGCTGTGCTTTGGCCGCTTTACGTTGCTCGGCTTGCTTTAGCGCATGACTCTGTATGGCGGCCTGCTTGCTTTCCGGTGCGGTACTGGCGATGATCGGTTCCGGCTCCGGCCTTTCCACCGGGGCTGGTTTTGGAGCGGGTGCCTTTGGAGCCGCCGGTTTGGCAGACTTTGCAGGGGCGACCGCCTTAGATGCCGGCTTCTTATCTGCTGCTGCGCTTTCCGCCTTGGCAGGTTTTACTGCTGCAGGCGCTTTTTCTGCCGGGGCTTCTGCAGCCGTCTTTTTCGGAGCAGAGGCTTTGGAGGGAGCAGCAGCCTTGGAAGGGGTGGAAGCGGCAGCATCCACTTCTGCGTTGGTTGTCAATGCATTGTCGGTTTTAGTTGCTGCCGGGGCTTTCGCTGCAGACGGCTTGGCGGGGGCCTTCGTCTTT
>JBEEMB010000210.1:0-5078 GCA_041167815.1 Bacteroidota bacterium
AATATGACATTCCCTTGCGGGATGCCCCGGATGCCCGGTTGGAAGACATCGCCGCACTCGCGCAAAAGGACGATCGGGAGTTGCCTCCGCTGGGATGGGCCATACTGCCGGCACTGTTTCCCATGGTTATGATATGCATCCGGTCGATTGCGGAAGCTTCGGGCCAAACGCCGGGCTCCATGCCTGCATCAAATGTTTGGGATACACTCATCAAAACGATTTTCTTTCTTGGAGATAAGAATATCGCCATCATAGCGGGCGCTTTCATCGCATTGTTCGTCCTGTATCGTCAGAAAAGAGAAGATAAGGCGAAACTGACGGCCTTTGTTCAACAGGCTTTCATGAGTGGTGGCGGAATCATTCTGATCACTGCGGCAGGTGGCGCGTTTGGCGGCATGCTACAACAATCCGGGATCAGCCAGCGGATCGCTGATATATCCAGCCACTTTCAACTGGCGCTGATACCGCTGGCATTCTTCATCACCATGGTGGTTCGTACGGCACAGGGCTCCGCCACCGTGGCCCTGATCACCGCCTCCGGCATCCTGTCGGGGATGGCACAACAGGCGAATCTGGGTTTTCATCCGGTGTATCTTTGCCTGGCCATTGGCAGCGGTGCCAAGCTGATCCCATGGATGAACGACGCCGGTTTCTGGATCATGTGCAAGACGAGCAACCTCACCGAAACAGAGGCCCTCAAAACAATCGCGCCGATGCAAAGCATCATGGGACTGACAGGCCTGATCCTCACCATGCTGGCTGCATGGATCTATCCGATGGCATAACTTCCAGAGACGAATTATGAGTACCAAGCCCATCATCTTACGCATTCTCTCATCAGATAATGTAGCTATTGCGGCCAACAAGGAAGGCATACGAAAGGGAGATGAGACGCTGGATGGTGTGATCGCGAGGGAAGATGTTCCCATGGGTCACAAGCTCGCACTGGTCGATTTCCACCCCAATGACCCGGTGATCAGATATGGATGCGTCATCGGCAGGTCCATCGGAACCATTCCCCGGGGAACATGGGTACAGGAACATATGCTGGAGATTCCGGAGGCGCCGGATCTGGATCAAATCCATTTTACACCGACAAACCATCCGGTACCGACTCCCTTGGAGGGTTATACATTTGAAGGTTACAGGAATCCTGACGGGACGGTCGGCACAAAGAATGTACTGGGTATCAGCATGAGTGTGCAGTGCGTGGCCGGGATGGCGAATCATATCGTAGAAAAGATCCGCAGGGAACTGCTACCACGTTATCCGAATGTGGATGATGTCATCGCGATCAGTCACACGTACGGCTGCGGAGTGGCCATCAACGCACCCGCCGCCATCATTCCAATCCGGACCATCCATAACCTGGCCCGCAATCCAAACCTGGGCGGGGAGGTCATGGTATTGGGACTCGGGTGCGAAAAGCTGCGCCCCGAAAGCATCCTGGGCGATGCGCCGGGTGGTGATATCGTCTATCTCCAAGATGAATCACTGACCGGATTCCAGGGGATGGTGACGTCCATCATGCAGACGGCTGAGCGGCATTTGCAAAAACTGAATGCACGAAAAAGAGAGACCTGCCCGGTGTCTGACCTGGTTGTGGGGATGCAATGCGGAGGCAGTGATGCCTTCTCCGGGCTCACCGGGAATCCCGTGTCGGGCTTTGCCGCGGATCTGATCGTAAGGGCGGGTGGTACGGTGTTTTTTTCGGAAGTCACGGAAGTGCGCGATGCCATTGTGCAGCTGGTGGAGCGGGCGGCAGATGAAAGCGTCGCACAGCAACTGATCGACGAGATGAGATGGTACGACCGCTATCTGCATCAGGGATCGGCTGACCGGAGTGCGAATACGACGCCCGGCAACAAGAAAGGCGGACTCAGCAACATCGTTGAGAAGGCGATGGGATCGGTCGTCAAATCCGGGACGATGCCCATTGTTGATGTGGTTTCCCCGGGCGACCGCATTCGTAAGAAGGGATTGAATTTCGTAGCCACGCCCGCGAGTGATTTCGTGTGTGGCACCCTGCAACTGGCCGCCGGCATGAACCTGCACCTGTTCATCACCGGACGGGGCACGCCTTATGGACTCACGATGGCTCCGGTGATCAAAATCAGCTCCAATTCCGCGCTGGCCAATCGCTGGCACGACCTGATCGACTTCGATGCGGGACCGGTGGCGACGGGCGAAAAAACCATTGAAGAAATGGGATGGTCACTCTTTCATTACATGCTGGACGTGGCAAGCGGCCGGAAGAAAGTCGCGACAGATGTGTTGGGATTGTACAATGAACTGGTGCTGTTCAACCCGGGGCCGTTGACGTGAGCCAATCGATCACCGATCGTTTTCAGACCCATACCAAGTTCGTTTACGGGGTGCTATCGCCGGAGAAACAGGGGCCTTCATCAACCGCCTGCTGATGGAGTGGGTACGACAATTACGTAGCGAGCAGAAAACCACTAAAGAGATTTCGGAGCAGACGGGCTTCAGCGAGTCGTATGTTCGGAAGGTGTGGAACCTGCTGAATGAGTGAGGGGAAATAGCACCTGTAATCCACATTTTAATATGATTTAAAACAATTCTGGCTTACCAATAGCATACTATTACGCTAATTCCACACTTTAGCCTCATTTTGTCGTAATCAACAAAGTTATTGGGTATCTTTGACACCAAAACCACATTATAATGTTGGTGAAAACACTTGGAGAGACCATTAAAAAACGTCGGAAAGAGTTAAGAATTACCCAACCCCAACTGGCTGATTTGGCAGAAATCAGTGTAAACACCCTGTACAAACTGGAAAATGGCCTGGGAAATCCCTCCATGGAAGTCATGAACAAACTGGCTGATGTATTGGGCATGGAGTTCAGGCTTGAAGTCAAAAAGAAACCTTAGTTGAATGAGAGCCCTTAACATTTATCGCAACGGAATACTAGCCGGAATTCTGACCGAAGAAAATCGCCAACATTACACGCTTAGATATGACGACGATTATTACAAGGACACCAATCAGCCGCCAATCAGCCTGACCCTGCCTAAAACACAGCAAGCATACAGCAGCGAATCATTATTCCCATTCTTCTTCAACATGCTGAGCGAAGGGGTAAATAGAAAGTTGCAAAGCGTTCAACTCAGGCTAGATGAAGAGGATGACTTTGGCTTGCTATCTGCAACCGCGAAATATGACACCATCGGTGCCATCACCGTAAAACCCATCATGAATCATGAACCTCAGTGAAATAAAAAATTGTCCCGGCACACTCGCTGAAGGATTCTCAAACTATAGTCCCGGTTGCCTCAGGAAAGTATTTGATGGCAGGAAAGTCAGTCATATCCTCCCCTACGATAAACCGCAACAAAATGAGGATGTCGCTACGCTGTTCATGGAAAACCGAAAACGCATATCGATTTCGGGGGTGCAGGAAAAACTGAGTTTTATACTGGAAAAGAATGTGTTGCGGTTGACAAAAGAGGGAGAAAATGGCACGTATATATTGAAGCCTATTCCGAGGGACCTGAAAAAAGTAGACCAGGTACCGGCTAATGAACATCTGACCATGCAAATCGCAAAACAGGTTTATGGTCTTAACACAGCCGATAATGCACTTATCTTTTTTAATGACGGTACACCGGCCTATATCACCAAAAGATTTGATATAAAAGAGGATGGGACAAAATGGGGTAAGGAAGATTTCGCTACACTGGCCGGAAAAACGAAATATAGCGGCGGGCCAAATTTTAAATATGAATACAGCTATGAAGAAGCCGGGCTACTGCTACAAAAATATGTGTCAGCCTGGCGCATTGAGGTAGAAAAATATTTTTCATTGGTATTGTTCAATTATTTGTTTTCAAATGGTGATGCCCATCTGAAAAATTTTTCTCTATTGGAATCATCTAACGGTGACTATCTGTTGAGTCCTGCCTATGATCTGATCAACACCAGATTCCATGTGGATGACACTGATTTTGCGCTGGACAGAGGACTTTTCACAGATAACTACAAGTGTGATCAATTTAAAAAAAGCGGCCATGCGGCACTGAGCGACTTTGAAGAATTTGGAAAACGTATTGGTGTGTCAGAAAGAAGGCTTGAAAAAATTACACGCCCTTTCATTGAAAAACAACCGCTGATGGAGGCCCTTATCAGTCGTTCTTTCCTCTCAGAAGCAAATAAAAGGGGCTATATGCTGATGTATAACACTAAAAGAAATTACCTGCTCAACAAATAGATTGTATCGTTTGATCCATAAAGAAGGACATCATCCAATTATTATGGTTTCACCCCGTCTTCCATTCGCATCATATTTGGATGACGGATTATTGATGATCTCGATTTTGTCGATGGAAGAAGCCGGAATATTGTCCAGCCCCGACTGACTGCCAAAACCCGTGAGCGCCGTCTGCTTCCCGTCAATCAGAATCGTCACCTTGTCATTCCCCCGGAGTTGCACTTTGCCTTCCTGCACCGTAACCCCGGGTAAATTTTGGATGGCCTGCAACACAGATCCTCCACTTTGACTGATGTTGTCCTGAATGGAAAATGTCTTCTTATCCATCCGGTCATTGACCGGGTCTGTCTTGCCTGTCACGACAACCTCATTGAGTGTGGCCGTCTGTTCCTGCAATTCGATTTGATCGACATTCAGATATTCAGAAAGACTACCCACAAACAACGGCTGTGTTTGAGTGAGATAACCCACGTAACTGATCTCCAAATAATATTGACCGGGCTTGATGCCGGTCATTGAAAAATGTCCCTCCTCATTTGTGACCGTTCCGGTAACAAAAACGCTATCATTGGATTTTTTGATCACCACACCGACAAATGGCAGTCCTGTCTTCGTGATTTTATCCTTGACCAATCCGGAGATGGTGACAGATGTTGTTTGGGCGTATGCACTTGATGCTGAACATATCAGAAATAGCACCAAGGAGCATACAACCCTCCCCCAGCATTTATACATCATCGTGAATGTTAGATGAATCAAAAATAGAGACTACCGAAAAGAAGTCGCCTGATCGCCGGGTATAAGTTTAAGTCGAAACCGGACTCATTCTTCAGATGTCTGCATGGT
>JBEEMB010000221.1:0-3453 GCA_041167815.1 Bacteroidota bacterium
ATCTGATCCATCCGCATTACGCAGCACCTGGGTACCGGCTCCATTTTGTAACAGAATGGCAATCCTCAAAATACGCTCGCCGGCATTGGTAATATTGAAGAATGTGCGCAACCCACCGGGGATGTCGAACTTCCAACGGTCATCGCCCAGTGATGTACATCGCGCCGGAGCGTTTGGCGTGGAAAAAGAAGAAAACTTAACATACTTCCAGTCCGTCTGAGAACTACTCAACGAGGTGATGACCCCGATATGAACATAGACGTCTGTCAGGTTTGAGTAGCCCTGCAATCCCTTGTTTCCCCGACGTGCATCAGCAATGATTTCAATAGCAGATGTGCCGGTATCCCGGATGAAATCAGGTGACCAGGTCAGCAATTGTGCCTTGACATCACTCGTCAGGCAAAGCACAAACAATAGTAGAAGCGCACGCATGGCGGATGAGTTGCAATCGATTACGTGTATTTTTTACACATTGCGAATGTCGTGTTTTTTTTTCACATTACGAAAATTCAAGCCTGTGAATTTTTAAATAGTTGCAAATGAGCCGGATACAAAAAATCCGACAACAGTGAATCTGTTGTCGGATCTGTAAGCGCTCATTATATGTAAATGCTTATTTACGCATGATCAGTTTAAGATTGTGACGAACCTCCCAGCCGAAACCGGCCAACCAGTTGCGCACCGGATTCCCCAGTCCAAAATGGGATGCCTGACGTTTGAGAAACAGTCGCAGATCCCGATTCTTATTGATCTTATTGAGGTCATGTATCAGGTCTTTATCACCATAACCATAATCCGGATGTTCATGACGGATGATCACCTGATCGAAATATGTCTGACGGCCAAGTCTTTCTCCAACAAGGGTGAATTCCTTGTCGCAATACAACGAACGATAATCAGGGTGATAGAGGTACCCGAATCGGTCATAGTATTTTTTACCCATGATCGTAAGTGTATTCAGATCTGATCTATTGCCGTCGTTGAACCAAAGCACCCCATCGGTATCGGGATAGTGTTGGCGCATCTTTTCTCGGATGATTTCATCATAACCATGTTCGACCGGAATCATATCATCGGACGCGAGTAAAACGATATCCCATCCATCAGACTTGAGGTCGCGATTGATGGCGTGAATCTTGCTGAGGCTGCGTCCCCAGGAAATGAACAGGTGCTCGTAACCGGCCAATTTTTTAAGTACGTCGGGCGCCATCATCGAGTCGTCATCCTTGTCGATGGTAATATGGAATTCCATACGATCAAGGTCTTGAGCGAGTGCATAATATTTGTCCAGCGCGTGGAAGAAGCTGTCTACACGCCCGCGAGTGGGAAATTTGACGAGTATTTTCATGCGTTGCGTTATGCGTTCAAAGTCGTTTTTGAATAAAATCCGCCAGGAATCGATGACCGGCGGGGGAATAGTGAACCTGTTCAACAGGATGTATGAGGTCGGATGGCCGCTGACGATAACGGGCCTTGGCTTCATCCTGGCATTCCATGTGTTTCAACCCGATGCTGTCCAGCTTTGAGGCCAGCAATGCCCATGTGTTCTTTCCGGCTTTCTCTCGGTCGTTGATGCTGTTGACATTGTCGATAAACATAACGACAGGTGTGATGCCTTCCTGTGCGCAATATTTCGCAAACACATCAAGGATGCTTACGCAATACTGAAGTCGATCATCATCCGACAAATATGCAGAGGGCTTTCGATGCTTCATCTGCTCGATACTGCTGAACAGCAACCGCATGGATTGTAGGTTCGCCCACCATTTGGTTTCCTTAACAAGGTAATCGTTATACCCATCGATTTCCTTGTAAACTTCAATGGCTTTTTGACTCGCCGGGCGTTGCACGAATTCAGTTGGTGTCAGGCAGGGCTGATTGATCACCGTATAACCGGAATCACTGAACTTGAATTTTGGCTTCGTCTTGATTCCTCCCTGAAAATAGTTGTACACGGATGTCAGGGATCGATCCAGATCGTTTGATACCATACCTAAAATGACCGTGTCGCATGCTGGTCTGCGGTGCATGAATCTCAGGATGGCCTGGTCGATACCATATCCACCAACGCCCATGTTCAGCACGCTCTTTCCGGTTTGTTGTGCAAGGATATGGGTCCATGTGTCTTCATAGGCAACAGCATCACCGTGGGTGAATGAGTTACCGATGCAAACGATATCATACCGAGCAGGAGCCGGGAGTTTTTGCTCGAAGCGCGCTTTGCTGCAGCGAAAGCCAAGGCTGTCTGAGTAATAGAGGCTGTCGTCCTTTTGCCAGGATCCGTGACTCCACCCCAGGAGGCTGTCATATACCCGGTATCCCTTGTTCGAAGGCGGGTCGAAATCACCGGACGCCAGATCGTATTTGATCGGCAGCATGTATCTCCAGGCCTTGCCTGCGAAGTATTCAGCGTGTCCGTTTCTGACGATGAAGAGACGCACTGCACCTTCGGCCAGTGCCCATGTGATCAACAGGACGACGAATAGATGTTTGACGGTTTTCATTGGTTCGTTTTAATGGCTCATGTCAAATCGAAGCAAGCGATGTGGGCAGAACCCTACAATCGTTGCTTCGACAGACATTTCAGCGGGCGCAAATCAGAAAAGCGTGTAGATGAAAGGCGCCACAGCACTACTGCCACCAAAAACAATCAGCAAACCGAGCAGCAGTAACACAATGATGATCGGTGCCAGCCAAAACTTCTTACGCTCTTTCATGAAGAGCCAGAGGTCTTTCAGAAAATCCATGATCCTTTACATTTGAGTCAATAATAACGGGCATCCATGGGTTAGGACACACGTGATGAATTTCATAACGGTTCTTGCCGGAAATTTGGCAAGGACTTTATGTGAATCCTGTAACGCTCAAACAGGTCGAATTATTTGAAAATGCAGATGAAAACACGCACGCTTTCATCGCAAGGAGAAGAACTGACTGACCGATTCGTAACTTGCCGATTTGTTGAACCTCATTCAATCTCTGACTATGACCATCAAAAAAGGTAACGCAGATGACATTCCAAGGATTGTCGGGCTGCTGAACAGTGCTTACCGGGGCACATCCTCGAGGGCTGGCTGGACAACGGAAGCGGACCTGATCGGAGGCGATGTCAGAACAGATGAGGTTGATGTGGGATCGGTGATGGACAAGCATGGCAGTGTATTCCTGCTGCTATGTGACGAGACGGGATTGACCGTAGGATGTGTCAATCTGCAATTACAACCCACAGCCGCATATCTTGGAATGTTCGCTGTAGAACCGAAACTTCAGGGGCAGGGATTGGGCCGGCAGTTGTTGACTGCAGCTGAACAGTGGGCGCTCGAGCATGGCCGAAACAGGATTGTCATGTGGGTCATTTCCCTTCGTGCTGCACTGATCGCATGGTATCAACGCCTGGGATTCAAGGATACGGGAGAAAGAAAAGCCTTCAGAGAGGATGGACTATCCGGACAT
>JBEEMB010000251.1:0-3859 GCA_041167815.1 Bacteroidota bacterium
CCATCGACACGATGGTTTCCAGCGAAAGCGGATTGTCGGGCTGGTCCGGGCTGTCTGCGAGCATATAGACCAAAGCAGTCCTCGAACTGAGGGCCGCTTTCAACTCTTCCGAGGTTGAGACATCTATGATGTTGACACCGATATTCCGGATGGCGTGGTCGTAATTATTACGGGATCGAATCGGAATGACGACCTCGGTTTTGGCAAATCCGGTGAGATCCGGAATACGGATAAGTTTTTCAGGATCCCCGCCGGTGACACAGGCCGCTGTCAGGTGCTTCAATGCTGCGGCACACCCGGAGGATACCATGCCCCATTCCGCTCCGGTTATCGCTGCCAGCCGCCTGCCCACGCCTTCTGCCAGTTCATCATACTGGATGAAATCATGGGAAGCGGCCTCCATCGCGGCACGAACGGCCGGGAGTTCCAGAGATCCGCCGATGATGGTGAATGTTCCCCGGCAGTTGATGATCGGCTCCACGCCGATACTCCTGAAGATGTTGGCTTCAGCAGGTGCTGAGCCCGTCTTTTGGGTTTCGGATCGGAGCACACCGGGGATCTCTGCGGAAAGCCCGATGACGCCAAGGGTTTTTAGGAGGGATCTTCTGTTCATGTCTGCGGCCATGGTTGGACGTTTAGGGGTGAGGCATTATTTGAAATCGATGTTGCCGAAATACTGAGGGAGATGAAAATTAGGCCGTTCAAATTCCACCGGCGACCAGGTCAGGTAGTTAGGACTGGATGTCCGGCTGCCCGTTTTGTAGAAATTCGCCTTCCATTGGATCCCGGGGGCAGGCTTTGTAACCGGCGTGTATTTTTCCAGAATACTATATGGGATCCTGCATTCGACGGTCCAGGTGACAGGCTCCTCTATCTCGGGAAACACAACACGCGGGAGTGAATGCGCGATTTCAATTTGTGAGATCTCTTCAGGCAGCAGCTTTGTCAGCCCGCTCATCGGTTTGGTGATATAGAAAATCAGCGGTGTACCTCCGGCATTGACTTCCAGGTTGAAGTAGCAGAGGGGCCTGGAGGGATCCGGCGCGAAAAAAAACTCGACGCAGGAATCTCCTGAGACATTGCCGTTGTATTCCTGCACCACGCTGCGCACATATCGATCCTGCACCCGGAAAATGACATAGACGTTTTCCTTGTCATAAGCCATGCGGGCTTCCACCACCGGCGTGAATTTCGGCATATCTCCCATCGGGCGCTCAATGCGCAGGATGTCGGAACCTTTCCAGGCATCCTTGTTCCAATTCGCGTCGATGGTCATCGCCTTCTTCAGCGCTACGGGCCGGTATTTTGCGGGCGGATCAGGTCGTTGATGCACTGCTGCATCGGCCATGTTACCAATGACCAGCCAGCCAAGGACTGAAAGCATCGTCAGAAATGAATTGATCATGGTGTAGGAAGTTTATCTTTTTTCCGCCGATTCCGCGGGATTTCGTTGGTGGTGATGAAACCGGCCTGGTTTCCCCAGCTTTGACGGATATAACTGAGGATGGTGGCCAGCTCGGCATCCTTCAGATAGGCATGTGAGGGCATGGCCTCGTTGTATCCAATGCCGTTCACTTTGATCGGTCCTGATAGTCCATGTATGACCACCTGCATGAGTCGATGCCGGTCGCCCGTCACCCAGTCGGAACCTGCCAGGGGAGGATTCCTGGTGCCGTCACCCTGTCCGTTCGTCTGGTGGCAGTTGGCGCAGTATTTCCCGTAAAGGATGGCACCCTGACCCATGACTTTGACAGAAAGATTGTCTTTCAGACTGTCGGGCGTACGGATGTTCTGAGCTGTTGATTTTCGGTTACGCATGGCCGTTAGTTCCTGGTCACCGAAGGTTTCTTTTTTTCCCTTGTACATGATCCGCCAGACCTTGCCGTGTTCACTCTCGGTAACATACAGGGAACCGTCAGGCCCCTGTGCAAGGCCGGACGGCCTGTACTTCGCATCGCTGGTGTAGACGATGGTATCGACGCCGGCAAAGCCGTCAGCGAATACCTCCCAGTCTCCGGAGGGTTTCCCGTCCTTGAAGGGTACGAATGCCACGAAATATCCTCCCTGAGGATATGGAGCCCGGATGGTCGACCCGTGGAAAGCCACGAAGGCCCCGTTTCGATATCGTTCCGGAAACTGGTCTCCGGTATAGAAGAGAATATCATTGGGTGCGAAATGCCCGGGAAATCCGATAAGTGGCTGATTAAGCTTGGCACCATCTGCCTCTTTTTTTCCGTCCCCGCCATATTCCGGGCTGAGCAGTTTTTTACCCTGCATATGATCATAGTAATAATAGGGCCAGCCTGCATCCGACCCCTCATCTACCCGAAGCAGTTCCTCGGAGGGCAGCATAGCGCTCTGCCAGCGGGTGTAGAACTGCGGCCAGGTACGGAAAAGGTCATCCCGTCCGTGCTGGACGGCATACAGGGCGTTGGTCTGCTGGTTCCATGTCATACCGACGATGCTTCGGATGCCTGTGGCGTAACGCACCCCTTCCGACTGACGCTGACCGGTTTTATTGTCGCTGAATTTCCAAACCCCACCATACTCCGCCAATTGGGGGCAGGGCATCTGACCCGGCGATCCGGGCTGACGATCATTCTCCTGGCAGGCATCACCCGGTGATCCGAAAGGCACATACATGTTCCCTTTGCCATCAAAGGCAATGGGTTTGGCAATATGCGAAAATCTTGCTCGCTTGTAATCGTCCACCAGCATGCATTCGGATGAGTCGGTGGGGACAAGGGTATTGGGATTGAGTCTGGTACGATACACTTCTCCCGCCGTCGCGAAATATAGATATCCATTGTGGATACGCATCGCATTACCATAAAATCCACTATCAGCATAATCCCCGAAATAGGTGACGATATCAGCCTTCCCATCATTATCGGTGTCGCGCAAGGCTACGCTGCCTCTTCCGAGTGAATCCGGCCCACGGAGCTTCATATAAATGTCGCCATTATCCCGCACGGCCAGATGCCTGCCACGACCGACAGAGTCGACCACGACAACGGCACGGAATCCATCCGGAAGCACCAGTCCTCCATTATCAGGATCACCATCCGGAAGTCCTCTATGCAGATACCAGTATCCGACGAAAAAAATCGTCAGCGCGATGATTGAGAACAATATAGCCAGGCGCTTGCGGAGATATGGAGCAGACACAGCAATCGTTTATTATGATTCTGAAAAAATATTGCAGTACTGAAATTTATCATAAATAATTAAATTCATTTCGCTTTTTTCCTGTAATTGAAAAAAATTACGGAGATCTAAATGGAAAATTTAAACAAACCATATGAAAAGATTCATCCCACTATTGCTGTTGCTGGCGCTTTCATGGATTTCTATGACACAATCGGGCCTGGCTGCAGTTCATTGGCCGACAGACAGTACAGACATCCGGCTGCGTATCATGCGACATCAGCCGATTCCCATGCGCGATGGTATCCGACTATTCGGGGATATCTATTTGCCCGAAAAACCGGGCCGATATCCAACGATTGTGGTCAGAACCTGCTACGGCGTACAGCGGGAGAACATTAATTTACATCAGGACATGTTCACATTCGCACGCCACGGCTATGCGGTGGTGATGGTCGATACGCGCGGACGCTATGAAAGCGAGGGCAAATGGACGCCTTTCCGCGATGAAGCGAAGGATGGTTATGACGTGATCGAGTGGGCAGCGCGTCAACACTTTTCCAACGGGAAGGTCGGCACGCAGGGCGGCAGCTACCTGGGTCACAACCAGTGGCGCGCCATGAGTGAGCGGCCACCCCATCTGAAAGCGGCATTCCCGTTGGTGGCTTCCACGAATATTTATGCCAACTGGCTGACGATGGGCGGAGCTTTC
>JBEEMB010000317.1:0-2984 GCA_041167815.1 Bacteroidota bacterium
CTACGCGGTCTTTGCCCAGGCGCCCTTTTCTTGTCGTGATCAGTACGACGCCATTTGCGCCGCGGGATCCATAGATGGCGGTAGCGGATGCATCTTTGAGGATATCGATGGATTCGATATCGTTTGGATTGATGAACGAGAGGATGTTCAGGGTTTGTTTTTCATCGCCACCAATGGAAGACGGGGTTCCGCCACTGTTGGAATTGTTGAAAGGGACACCATCGATGACGTACAGGGGTTCCGTCCCGCCGAGGAAGGAGTTGGATCCACGAATTCTGATGCTGAGGCCTGCACCGGGTGCACCATCGTTCTGAGTGATGTTGACGCCTGCCAACTTACCCTGCATGGCCTGCTGTATATTCAGCGGATTATCGCGCAGGAGATCATCACGATTGATCCGTTGCACGGAGCCGGTCAGATCTGCCTTGCGGACTGTTCCGTATCCGATTACCACTACATCAGAGAGTGTGGATGTGGCTGACTGCATGGAGATCTGATAATCGGTCTTTGAGGTCAATAGCAATTCTGAATCGTTCTGACCGACGTGGGTAATCATCAGCGTCTTAACGGTCGATGAAACAGAAATGGAAAATTTACCTTTTTCATCCGAGACAGTTCGTTGGTTCGTTCCTTTGGCAGTCACAGTTACACCATTCAATGGCAGACCATTTTCATCTCTGACGGTACCCGTCACTTTTCTTTCCTGTGACAATGCCCAGATGGGCATTATAAACAGGCATGCCAAATACATCCAAATTTTTACTTTCATACGACAAGTCGGTTGTTTAAGATAATTTGCAAGAAAAAAAGCATTAAAATAAACAATTCCCTAATTCCTTTATACGATTTAGCCGTTTATGTCAAACAAGTATATTTTCATGCCCATTTTTACAGTCGTTCTGTCCATGCAGGTCGCACTGTCACAGCCTTTTATTAAGGAAATCCGTCAATTTCAACGTTTGGATTCGTTGCAGGCACCGCCGGTAAAACCAATTTTGTTCATTGGCAGTTCCTCCTTTACGAATTGGAAGGATCTGGCGTCATTTTTTCCGGGACGTGTATTGTTGAACCGGGCATTTGGAGGTTCTTCATTGCCTCATCTGATGATGTATGCGGAGGATGTGATTTTCAAATATGATCCAAAACAGATCATCATTTATTGTGGTGAAAACGACCTGACGGGTGGCCCCGAAATCACGGGCGATTCTGTTTATCAAAGATTTGTGCGATTGCACAAGTTGATACGCAGCCGACTTCCAAAGGTGCAGGTCGTTTATGTATCCATGAAGCCCAGTCCGAGTCGCGTGAAATATCTTGTGGCCATGCGGGAAGGGAACCGATTGATCGAGCGATACATGAAAAAGACGCCTCGTACCGAGTATATTGATGTACATCGACCCATGCTGGCAGCTGATGGTCGTGTATTTCCACACATATTTTTGTCTGACAGTCTGCATATGAACCGAAAAGGGTATGAAATCTGGCAACCAATCATCGAGCCTTATCTCTTGAAATAAAAAAAGCCACGGTTTGTTCCGTGGCTTCAATTTTAGCAACCTGCATTTGGCGGTTCAAGATTTCCTCTTCTTTCCATATTTGCAGTCGTCGGGTTTCGATTTCACGTAGTAATCCCGGTAATTGGAGGCTTTTGGATCCATACATCCTTCGAGTTCAAGCAGTTCGATATTTTTAAATTCTACCGGATGGCTCTCACTTTGGAGTGAAATGGTGCCTTTTTGCAACATCAGACCAGGAGTGCCCCATTTGGTCTCCTGTCCGTTTACGCTTCCTCCTCCGATTTGGGGTTTCTGATAAATCATCACCTCCTGACCGTTGACCATGTGTCTGACAAGTGAGTCACCCAGCACCCAGACTTCTGCTTTCACCCATTGGTCGCCATGGTACGTTTCTGATTTTGAGTTGATGCAATGGGGGGTGAACAGTTTTCCATCCATTTCCACATGGGTGCCGGGCGTGCAAAGATTGCATGTACTCCGTTTATCTTTTCCGTTTCCGCCCAGGAATTGGACTTCGATGGAAACCGGGAAGTCCTGGTCGATGCCCATGCTTTGTGGTGTTTGACCGTGTAGCATGATACCGCTGTTGCGCCAGGCCCATCCAGGTCCTTCTTTAACTTGCTCGCCGACAAATCGGTACTCCAGTCTGATGCGATAATATCCGAAAGGCTTCTCATAGAACAGGTGTCCGAAACGTTCGTCAAACTTGTCGTATTCATCATACCGAACCACGATTTTTCCGTCTTCAACCCTGAAAGTATTGGCGAAATTCACCCCGGCTGCATGATGTCGGATCTTGGGTGTCCATCCGGTAAGGTCTTTACCGTTAAAGAGGCTTTTCCAATCTTCCTGTTTGTTTGACTGCGCGTATGTCATTGACACGAAAAATTGAGCAGCCAAAAAAAGGTAAATGCTTCGGAGGGTCACATGAATGGGCATGGAATATTTTTTTGCCATGAATAATTGAGGTAGGAAATATACAATTTTCAGTGGGATTGCGTTAATAGACCTGCATATGGTCGGCACATTCGGTAAATAGCCGGTTCAAATTGCACAAGGCAAATGATCCTGTCGACCACTATCGATTGATATTCAATTTACAGGTTCACGCGTCAGTGTTACAAAAACAACTAAACGGAAGAGGAAATGAGCATAACGCTTATCTATTCATCCAACCTGAATCCGGTGTACATGAAGTTCGCCGTATTACAGGAGGAAGTATGTGCCCACCTTGGGATGGCCCCATTTTTTTGTAAATCAGGGGCACACGACTGGTATATTTCTGACCGGGAAGCACACCTGCCTTCGATCGATGGCGTGCCCGATATTTTTGTAGCTCAGGTAGCCAGGTATATCATTCCTGCTTTTTTTCCGGAAAGAGATTTCATTGTTGGAGATATCGATATGCTTTTTCTATCGAGACGTTATGTAAGTCGTCTGAAAAAAGTCATTCAAAACAACAGGGGT
>JBEEMB010000226.1:0-2974 GCA_041167815.1 Bacteroidota bacterium
GTCATCCTATGTTTGCACACCTCTCTTCAAAAGGCAAAACAGCCAGATCCTTCGGAGGCCTCACGATGACAAAGATGGAGAGTAGGCTTAAGGTGACAGGCCCCTCTCACGGACTGTCATCCTGAGGCCTCCGAAGGATCTGGCTGTTTTTCTTCTTTCTAAGAACTACATCTATCACAAATTCTCAGCAAAACAGGCGGGGAAACCAAGTACTCCAATTTTACCTACGAGCCTGCTGCAACAACCACCTCACCCAGCTGTCGGCAGCCGGATAATTCTCGAAGTTCGAAGGCAGTTTCCTGCCATCAACATATTCGTTGTAGATCCACGGATCACCGAGGGCGTAAACTGTTCCCTTACCCACCTTTGCGACGGCCATGACATGGTATCCTTCATGATCGAGGACTGAACGGGCAGGCGCCTTCACCGATAAAGGGCTGTACTCTTTGATGTATAAGGTGCGGCTTTTGCCAAAGATCTCATGTCCTTCGGGCACGGAAACGATGCCCTGTTCAAACTTATCCCCCTGGACACGGTTTCGACTATCCTTGATGAAACCGATGCCGAAGCGGTTGGCCAGCATGTTGAACCTGTCGAATTCCGCATTTCCGGAATCATTGCCCAGCATCACCAACACACCGCCCGCACGAACCCAGCGATCAATGGCATCCACCGAAGCGGCATCCATATAATTAGGTTTGGCCGTTTCCTTCTCCGTATCGGCATCTACGATGATGTACACGGAAGCGCCCTTCAATCCTGCGTCCGTTGGCGCCACATCCAGGTTTCCGGTAGAGGCCCCATGACGACGGAAGATGTCACCCAACATGGCATAACCACCGTTGGTGCGGTCGTTCCAGGTATAGTGCCAGCGCACCTGCTGACCGGTGGGATCCTTCTTCCATTCGTTGTTGAAATATCTATCAAGGATCACCGTCTTTCCCTTTCCGGCTTGGTCACCATGCAACATTTCCATTTCAGCGGCACAGAGGATGAAGGCACCCATACCCTTGGGATCGTTGACGATCACGGGCTCACTCATGTAATAGGCATAGCTGCCATCCCGATAGGGGTTTCCGCCCAGTCCGGACACAGACACCGTCCCTTTCAGATCAATATCTCCGTTGGGATGTTCGATGATGAACGTCTTGAGGATGCCCTTCCAGGCTTTCTTGGCCAACGCATCATATGTGGCGGGCAATACGCCCAAACGAACACCTTTTGCATAGGTATATGCGATCATGCAGGAAGCTGATGCTTCGGGATAATTGCCGGCACGGGTGGGCATATCCGGGATATCATACCATGTGCCGGTGGCAGGATCCTGGACCTTTGCGGTGGCTGCCGCGAAACGTTTGAGGATGTCGGTTATACGTGACCGTTGGGGATGATCCTCCGGGAAATAATCCAGCACGTCCACCAGCGCCATGCCGAACCATCCGAGGCTGCGTCCCCACACATGGGGAGAACGTCCGGTGGCCTGATCGGCCCATTTCTGAGCTCGTTTTTCGTCCCAACCATGATACAGCAAACCGGTGCGGGGATCCCGTCCATGTTTCTCCATGAGTTCGAACTGGCGCACAACATCATTGAACACGCTGTCCTGATGGAAAAGTCCGGCATACTCGGCATAAAAAGGTTGTCCCATGTAGAGACCGTCGAGCCACATCTGCCAGGGATAAATATTCTTATGCCAGAAGCCGCCTTCGGAAGTCCGGGGATGGGTGGCCAGCTGGGCGCGCAACGCATCCGCCGCTTTGCGGTATTTTTCCTTTCCCGTCACGCGCCAGAGCGTCAGGAGCAACTTTCCGTTGTTGACGTGGTCGATGTTATATTCATCCGGCCGGTAGCCGCGGATGCTGCCATCCTCACGCACGTAGTGATCCATGCTCTTGGCGATGTATGAAAACCACTTCCTATCGCCCGTGGCATTCCAAACCATCTCCATGCCTTTGAGGATCACGCCCTGGTCGTAACGCCATTTGGCAGCCTTGTCGCCGGCAATAAGAAAAGAATCAGGCCAGATGCGCATAGCGGTGGCGCTCATCCGCTCGCTCCATCCCGACTGGCTTTGAACTTCAGAGGCGATGGCCAGTGACATCATCAGCATGAATGAAAAAAACCTGGTCACATTCATATTTATTTTCATGGCAAGTTGTATTTATTTTCAATAAATCATTTTGACATTCTGAAATAATCCACATCCGCATATCCCGCATCGTTGGTGATATTGTTCCTCAACATATACAAACCGAGGCGGGCTCCGACCCATTTCCCCGGCTGAGCCGTGAAGACCTGATCAAACCAGGTGGCCGCGTTATCCGAAAGGCCATATCCCAGCTTGTATTTGCCGCCAGGTATCATACGCAGGTATAAGCTAAAATCAGAACCTTTGACCGGAAATGCAAAAAGAGTTTTGTCGCTGCCGCCTTTCTCTGCTTTTGCATTTTCGCGACACTCGACAACCAAACCATCAGACGCATTCACGATGGATACATCTGCATATGCCGTTCCAAAAAGCACGAGTCCGAATCGCTCTCCGACATGACGTGGCGTGTACCTGAACTTTACCCGTGCGGAGAAACTGTCGGCAGGTGTTTTCTGTGCGAGTATGTTTGGCGTGTTCCAAAGACTGCGGATACTGTCGGGTTGGAAAACGGAGAACATCCGCAACGTACCACCCGGTGTGGGAAAGGCCCATCCTTCCTTCGGATTGGCCTGCCATTGCCACTGGAGACCGATCACAGGTTTGTCGAATTCATCGGAATCGGCAGGCGTCGTGATACTAACGGGCACGGCTACCCGAGGTTTACGAAACTCATGCACAGGCTCACCAGTCCCGTCGCCATCAAGATCCTCGCCAATGACCGGCCAATCATTATTCCAGCGCATAGGCTGTAGGTGAACGACCCTTCCATACGCACCTTTGTCCTGAAAATGCAGGAACCAGTCCTCGCCGTTGCGAGTATCCACC
>JBEEMB010000349.1:0-3947 GCA_041167815.1 Bacteroidota bacterium
TGGGCCAGATCTTCAAACACGCCTTCCTTGTCGTACACGATTTTATTGTATCCCAAGACATTCGCATAGAAAGCCATGGAACGAGCCATATCTGTCACACCGATCTGACATCCGGCTACTCCTCCGGTGGTAAAAGGCCCTTTTGAAAACCAGGAGTGGCTTTCCACCACCTGGAACAGATTATTCCAGGGATCCCGGAGAAAGAAATGCTCATGCCCGATCGGATCCCTCAGGATATCGGTGGGGTTTGCCCCCATGTCTGACAGAAACTTATGTGTAGCCTCAATATTGGTGGATTTGATCCGGGCACAGGTGATTCCAAGGTCACCCAGCATGGGTTCGAAACCAATGTCAACAGGTTCTCTGGAAGTGAATTGCCAGATCTCGAATCCTCCCCCTCCTCTGATATTGAGCGCTAGTATGGCATGACGGCTGTGCACGACATCTCCTGTGTAGCGGGTCATGTATCGGGCTTCTGCAGCTTCCTCGAAAATGGGGATATCCATCCCGAAATGACGACGATACCATTCAAAGGCTTCTTTGGCATTGCGAACACCTATGCCGATCTGTTGGATACCGGCGATGGTAGCGTTGGCTTTTTGAGACATGGTGTGAGATTAACGGTTGGGTAGGGATTATTCGGGCTTTTGTTTTCTAATGAGTCGGGAGAATAGTTTAGGGAAGAGCCTTTTGATCCAAACAGCCTTCATTTCCGGACCTCCAAAGAACACTTCCTCTTCATTTCTTTTGATACCAAGCAGTATGCGGTCTGCCAATGCTTCAGCTGACCTGCCTGCGGCCTGTCCTTCATCCATGGCACTATGTGTCGAGCCATCTGCTTTCAGCGCATTCATGGATATGTTAGTCCGGATCTTTCCCGGGCACACCAGCATGACCTTGATACCGTCCCGAAAAACCTCCATTCTAAGGGATTCGAAAAAGCCGTGCAGGGCGTGCTTGGATGCAGCGTAGGCAGAACGCAGATAGAAGCCGAATTTCCCGGAGATGCTGCTGATCACAATGATCATACCGTCTTTACGGGTGAGCATATGGGGCAGGACGGCTTTGGTGAGGGCCACGGTTCCGAAGAAATTGACTTCCATGATGCGTCTGTCCACATCAAGCGAAGTGTCCACCGTGTAGGACCGCTGGCTGATGCCGGCGTTATTTACCAGGATGTCTAATCCTCCGGTTTTTTCGATCACGGATGCGACGATCGATGGAATGGATGCCGTATCCGACACATCCAGCGCCTGCAGGATGATGCCGGAAGGGCTGTTGATGGAAGCCAGTCTGTTGGCCACACGTTCCAGCTCTGCCATACGCCGAGCCGACAGGATGAGCTCAGCACCTTGAGATCGGCAAGCGAATGCCAAGGCTTCGCCGATGCCGGAGCTGGCACCGGTAATCCAGATTTTTTTCCCTTTGAGACTGGCCATAGGATTCAAAAATAATGAAATGATTGCACCCATCCGCAGACGACCATCGATTTAGATTGGCCATATCTGAACGCAGAATTTCAGGATTCCGCTGCACACGGAAGTTCTCCGTTCATCAAACGGTTCGTTAATGAGGTCACAAAGAACTGATGTATCTATATATTTGCGAAGGTATCGGTGTCAATAGGCATCGAATCCATTACAAACAATTACACACCATGAAATCGATTGCAGTAATCACGCTGATTTTTGGTTCTGCTGTGGCCAGTGCCCAGCCCCGCGTGGTCGAAAAGGCCATCATCAAAATGCAGACAGAAGTAACCTTCCCAGAAAACTTCGGTGGCGGCGGAGGAGGTGGTGAAGATGGCGGAGGCATGAGGTTCGGAGGTCCCGGTGGGATGGATGCCACCAGTACCATCTACTTCAGAGGTGACATGAGCAAAGTGGAGAGCATGTCTGATTTTGGCAACAACGTGGTCATCACCGACATCAAAAATAAAAAAACCACCACCCTGATCGAGGCGATGGGCCGTAAGACCGGTTTCTATTCGACTCCAGTTGAGGAAGAACAAATGCGCGCGCGTATGGATTCCATGCGTGATGCCCGTCGCGATTCCATGCAACAGGCACGCAGAGACACCCTTCAACGTATGGGTTTCACATTCGGTGCACCGGCAAAACCTGAGATTGTTTACACGGAGCAGACAAAAAAGATTGCGGGCATGGTCTGCAAGAAAGCCATCATCAAAAACACACAGCGTGGCCAAACCACGGAAACCGAAGTATGGTACAGCCCTGATTTCAAGCTGGCACCCGGATTCAGTTTGAATGGCGGCAGCGGAGGACCTGGCGGAGGTCGCGGTGGCATGATGTCCATGGCAGGAGTCAATGGCCTTGATCAGATCGAAGGCTTCCCGATGGAATATACAACCAGCCGGGGCAACGGATTTAAAATCCATATGACCGTGGCCAAAGTACAGTTAGATGCAAACATAGATGACAAGGTGTTCGAGATCCCCAAAGGATTCGACTTGAAGCCCATTACAGATATGCAACAAATGGGTGGTACCCGCGGCGGATTCAGGATGCAATCCGCGAATTGATCTATTGGTCGAAAAAAATAAACCACTCATCGTATAAGTTCCTTCACATACTTGCAAAGTTTACGCAGGGCAGTGTATATTTACCCAACAACCAACGGGAAATGTACGCTGCCCTGACCGTTTACAGATTTCCTGAACGTCGTATTCACAGGGCGCTCATGGCCATGGCTATGTTCAGGTTTCCTCTCTCCCAACGAAAAGACATTAAGTGTTGGAAGCTGATGGGAACCGGACGCAATGGAACTTTCGATCTGACACCCGATCTGAACCAGTGGGCAGTGATGGTGTTCTGGGAGGAAGATCCAAAAGGTTCGGAAGTGAACCTGACAGGGGAAGCGCTGAATCGTAAGTTGTACGGCGACCATATCACCAGGAAATGGTCGGAATGGAAATGTGAAACATGGACCATCCTGATGGAGGTGATTGAAGGACATGGGACCTGGGACGGTGTTGAACTCGGCAAGAGGACAGGCCACAGAAATGTTGTTGAAGGACCCGTTGGAATTTTAACCCGGGCAACGATTCGTTGGTCGAAACTCAGGTCTTTCTGGACCCACGTGGCACCGGTAGCCCGACGCTTTTTTAACGCTCCGGGTGTTCTCTTCTCCGTGGGTATTGGCGAGGCCCCTTTTTTCAGACAAGCCACCTTCAGTCTTTGGTCCGATATCCAGCAAATGAAAGACTTCGCGTATCGGTCTGCCGAACATCGCGATGTCATTGAAAAAACAAGAAGTGAGCGTTGGTACTCGGAAGAAATGTTCCTGCGCTTCAGACCCATAATTACCACCGGATCCATCGGTGGCGTCGATCCTTTACCTCTGAAAGCCCGATCCTGACCGATCAGGCCTTCCATTCCAGATGCATACGTCCGGAATGTTTTGATCCTGTGAGATTGGGATATGCCCGATGATTGACTTTCTGCTGAAAGCCGATGGTCGTGCCCGTCACTTCACCACAAAAGACGTCACCATGCCCTCCAGGATCAGGCATTCCATTCATGTCTCCTCAGAGTTCGCCCCATTGCGGCGTCTTCTGGTGCACAGTCCCGACAGTGGACTGGGAAAGGTCGTTCCATCCAAGGCCCAGGACTGGTTATTTGAAGACATCGTACATCTCCCGACCATTCGAAAAGGGGAATACGATTATTATATCAAGCTCCTGATGTATTTCCTGGACCCTGACAGGATCAGAGGCCGGTTACATGAAATCGATCAACCGGATGCAGACCGTGGCTTTTACAAACCCGGCAACCCACAGTTTCATGCCTCGGACAAGGTGGTCGAACTTCAGACACTCCTGACAGATATCCTGAAGGATGAGCACATCAGGCTGCAACTAGTGTCTTCCGTATGCGCCATTGAGGGTTGTACTTTTGAGACCCAGCAGAAATTGTTGTCCGTTCCAC
>JBEEMB010000265.1:0-7767 GCA_041167815.1 Bacteroidota bacterium
CAGAAGAACGCAAAGCTGGGCACAACCGTTGGCAGTTGTGTGACGTATTTCACTTTGATGGCGTTGCCTCTGACAACAGGCGGGTGATATGATTCGATGGCTTTGAGCATCACATCGTTCAGCTTCGACGTGGGTACTTTCCGCTTGCGGTTGTCGTGCACTTCGAGGGCAGTTTCAATGACCTTGAAAATTCTGACCTTGTCTTTCGCAGAGATGAACAGGATGGGTACATCGTTGAAGGGGGCGAGACGCTGTCTAAGTTCCTTCTCGTAATCCCTGGCGGTATTGGTTTCTTTTTCCACCAGGTCCCACTTGTTGACCAGGAGCAGGACGCCCTTGCCTTTCTTGCTGGCGAGGGAGAAGATATTAAGGTCTTGCTGTCCGATCCCTTTTTCAGCATCAATGAGCAGCAGGCATACATCAGCCTCATCCACGGCCTTGATCGCCCGGATAACGGAATAGAATTCGAGATCCTCCTCGACCTTGGCCTTGCGTCTGATACCTGCGGTGTCGATCAGGATGAATTCCTTCTGAAATAGTTTGTAATGGGTATGGATGGTATCCCGAGTGGTACCTGCGATTTCACTGACAATGGTGCGTTCGGACCCGAGTAAGGCGTTGAGCAGGGAGGATTTCCCAACATTTGGTTGTCCGATGATGGCGAATCTGGGAAGCGCTTGTTCATCGGTGGTTTCATCTTCCGGCACGTCGGGGATGATGGCCGCGAGATCATCGAGGAGTTCGCCTGTGCCGCTGCCGGAGATGGATGAGAGAAAGTGATTATGTTCGAAGCCCAGGCTGTAAAATTCGGTAGCCTCGAGCAGGCGTTTGCCGTTGTCGACTTTGTTTACCGCGAGAAAGACCGGTTTGGTGGAACGGCGGAGCATGTCGGCCACCGCAGCATCCAGATCCGTTACACCGGTGACGACATCTGTCATGAATATGACCGCATGTGCTTCTTCCACTGCGATCATCACCTGTCGGCGGATTTCCGGCTCGAATATCTCTTTTCCTTCGGCCACAAAACCGCCCGTATCAATGATATTGAAAGACTTGCCACCCCATTCGGACACGCCATATTGACGATCGCGCGTGACACCGGGAGAATCCTCCACGATGGCCTTACGCTGTTCGATCATACGGTTGAAGAAGGTGCTTTTGCCCACATTGGGCCTGCCTACGATGGCAACGGTGAATCCGGGCATGAGGTCTGGGTTGTTTGGGTGCAAGTTCCCTCAAAAAGGGGAGGGTGCAAAATGCAATTGAAGGAAGGGGTGATTTAGTATCAGGAATATCCGTATTCCCTAAGATGCGTGTCGTTATCGCGCCAACCGGGTCGGACCTTCACGAAAAGCTCCAGGAAGACCTTTCCGCCGAGGAAGGCTTCAATATCCTTCCGGGCTTCAGTACCGAGTTTGCGGATCATACGTCCGCCTTCTCCGATCATGATGGCCTTTTGTGATTCGCGCTGCACGATGATGTCTGCGGTGATTTTGGTCAGCGTGAGCTTTTCCTTGAATTCACGGACAGCAACGGTCGCCTGGTAGGGCAGTTCCTCATCCAGGAGTTCGTAAATCTTTTCCCTGACGATCTCGGACACAAAAAAGCGGGTGGGCATGTCTGTCAGATCATCCGCGGCGAAGAAAGCCTCCCCCTCGGGAAGCAGTTCCATAATGGCGGAGAGGATCTGGTCCAAATTGTTCCCTCTCAGCGCGGAGGCCGGGATAACCTGTTTTGCGTATGGGCGTTGACGGAAGAATGTTGTTACCTGATTCACCAGTTCTGGCTTGGCCATGTCTGTTTTGTTGACCACCACAATGGCCGGCACCTTCAGACGCAAAGCGGAGAATATGGCATCCGCTTCTTCCGTTGGACGACGCACATCAACCAACAGCAGCGCCACATCCGCATCTTCGAGCGATGATTTGACGGCCTGCATCATCCTTTCATGCAGTTTGTACTCCGGTTCGATGATGCCCGGCGTATCGGAAAAGATGATTTGATGATCAGGGCCGTTCAGAAAAGCGCGGATTCTGTGACGAGTGGTTTGAGACTTGTGCGAAACGATCGCGAGCTTTTCACCGACCAATGCATTGACCAGGGTGCTCTTGCCCGCGTTGGGCCTGCCAAAAATGCTGACGAATCCGGATTTCATGAATAATGCAAAGGTACATTATTAAAACAGGTTTGGTGGTTTGAATGCGAGGGTGTATATTTGCATTACAAATCGCGAAGTAGAGCAGCGGTAGCTCGTCGGGCTCATAACCCGAAGGTCGGAGGTTCGATCCCTCCCTTCGCAACCAAAGCAGCCAAATGGCTGCTTTTTTCTTGCCCCGATTTTTTGGGGGATTGAACCAAAAAACGGGTACTCGGTTATCTTAACAGCCGCTAACTTTGCGGCACGGTACCGTAATTTTTTTTACAGCGTTTCCCGGGGTGCTTCCTTTCCGGCCATGGAGGAAAGGAGGCTGAGATCAAACCCGTAGAACCTGATCAGGGTAATGCCTGCGCAGGGAAGGACAGAGCCTCACTCCTCTCCTTTCCTGTTTTTGTGAACCCGGCTGAACCGGTGAGATGGTTCGGCTGATTATCAAAAACAGTCATGAAAAAGACAATGACATTGTTATGTGCGGGCCTCATCGCATTGAAGGCCGACGCACAGGTAACGCAAAGCGGTCGCGTAAGCGACGCGCTCCACGCCGGAGTAATTCCGGGTGCGACCATCCGTATCGACGACAACCGGCAGGCCGTGGCAGGAGACGACGGCAGGTTCAGATTCAGCGGTCTCCCGGCCGGGACTTACAAGCTCAAGGTCACAGCCGTGGGATATCAATCAAAGGATACAACGCTGAAGACCGGCGACAGCTGGGAGATTCCTCTCACCCCTGTCAGGACTTTGATGCAGCCCATTGAAATCAGGGCGGTCAGGGCCTCCGAGACATCGCCTTTCACCCAGACCACCCTCCGCGCTTCCGACATCGAAAGGCGAAACCTGGGTCAGGACATTCCCTATCTGCTGGACCAGACACCTTCGGTGGTGTCACATTCAGATGCCGGGAACGGCGTGGGTTACACCGGGCTTCGGATCCGGGGCACGGATGCCACGCGGATCAACATCACCCTGAATGGCATTCCTTACAATGACGCGGAATCACAGGGCGTGTTCTTTGTAAACCTGCCCGACTTCGCATCATCAGCTTCCAATATTCAGATTCAACGAGGCGTAGGTACCAGCACCAATGGTACCGGTGCTTTCGGGGCGAGTATCCATCTGAATACGAACGAAGTGCGGGAGAAGGCTTACGGGGAGTTGCATAACAGCTATGGTTCATTCGATACCTGGCGGCATACCTTTAAGACGGGAACGGGATTGATCCGCGACAAGTTCACATTCGACACCCGATTGTCGAGGATCAGCAGCAACGGTTTTGTGGACCGGGCGAAAAGCGACCTCCAGTCGTTCTATGCCTCGGGTGCCTACATTCTGTCTGACAGATCCCTGCGTTTCAATATCTTCTCTGGAAAGGAAAAAACCTACCAGGCTTGGTACGGCATCCCGGAATCGAAGCTGGAGAACGACAGGACCTATAATTCTGCAGGCACCGAAAAGCCGGGCGACCCGTATGACAATGAGACGGACAACTACCGGCAAACACATTACCAGCTGTTCTACAACCAACGATTCAACAACAGACTCAGTCTTCAAACGGCCTTATTCTATACCCGTGGGCTTGGCTACTATGAGCAATACAAAGCCGGCCGGAGATACAGCTCGATCGGTCTGCCGGCACCGGTGGTGAATGGCACGACCATCCAGCGGACGGATATCATCCGGCAGCTCTGGCTCGACAACCACTTTTTCGGTCAGACCTTCTCGTTGCAATACAAAGATGACCGACGGGAGATCATTGGTGGCGGTGGTGGGTCGGCTTATCTTGGAGACCACTATGGAAAAGTCATCTGGGCGCAGCAGGCCGTCCCCAAAGACCATCGATGGTATGATCTGGATGCCTCCAAGCAGGACATCAACAGTTACGTGAAATGGCAGGAATCACTGAATGACAAACTGCTGCTTTTCGCAGATCTCCAGTATCGGCATGTGAATTATGACCTGAATGGCTTCAGGGACAACCCGACCTTGATGGTTGACCAGACCTGGAATTTTCTGAATCCGAAGATCGGTTTGACTTACAGAACCAATGCCGGCAGGCTCTACCTCTCATGGGCGATGGCCAACAAGGAGCCGAACCGCGACGATTTCGAAGCCGGAGCTGCGCAGTTACCGAAGCGGGAACAACTGCACGATATCGAGGCGGGCATCGAGCGGGGCAGTGATAAAACGACCTGGGGAGCGACCGCCTACTATATGCGCTATCGGGATCAGCTGGTGCTTACCGGACGCATCAATGATGTGGGCGCCTATACCCGCACAAACATTCCAAACAGTTACCGGCTTGGCCTGGAACTCTCTGCCAGCCATCGACCGACGGATCGAATCGACGTCAGGGGTAACCTGACATTAAGCGACAACCGGATCATCGGGCTGACTGCATTTTACGACGACTACGACAACGGTGGCCAGATCAAGGAGACTTTCGATCGTTCTGTGATCGCCTTCTCCCCGGCTATTACGGGAGCCCTGACCCTGAACTTCAGGCCATCCAACCAAACGGAAATCTCTTTACCTGCAAAATATGTTTCACGGCAGTATCTGGATAATACCGGCCGCAAGAGCCGGAGCCTCGATCCATACTACGTGCAGGATCTGCATCTGACATGGAAGCCCAATATCAGGGGCGCCCTGAATACAGCCATCAGATTGCAGGTGAACAACCTGTTTGATGTGCGTTACGAGCCGAATGGCTACACCTACAGCTATATGGCGGGTGGTGCCATGACGACAGAGAACTATTTCTTTCCGATGGCGGGCCGCAACCTGATGATCGGCCTGTCGATCGGTTGGTAACGGTCACGTATAACCGAAATATTATCTGTAGACATTACATCTGGCAGGATGGAAACATGAAAAGGCCCTCTCGGGGGCCTTTTCTAATTTCATGTATTGTTGATCATCAAACACAATAACATGAAAAGCCCTGCACAAAAGCTCGCATTACTGATGACTTGCTTTTTGATATCGACCACTTCATGCGGGCCATCCCAGCGTGTTACTTCATCATGGAAGAACCCGGAACATGCCGTGGGGAAATCGTATCAGAAAGTATTCATTTCAGCCATCACCGGCAATAAACGTGTACGTGTATCACTGGAGGATCATATGGCACGTGCGGCCCGTGAACAGGGAATGGCTGTCGTTAAAAGTCTGGATGAATTTCCGGTTACGTTTACGCGGGAAAGCACGCCTGATAAGGAGTTGATGATGTCGCGCATCCGCGCACTGAATTGCGACCTGATATTTACGGTGACCTTATTGGAGAAGAAGAGTGATGCCAGATATGTGCCAGGCACACCTTATATGCCTTACGCCGGCTATGGGTTGAGATTTCGGGGTTACTACCAGTACTGGTGGCCGATCATGTACGATCCGGGTTACTACACCACAGACCGAAGCTATTCGATGGAAGGTAACTTGTTCGATGTGGAAAGTGAAAGGCTCATCTGGTCGGTCCAAACGGAATCATTCAATCCCGATGGCATCGATGCCTTCAGTCGCGGGTTGACGGAGGTGATGCTGGAACGGGCAGTTAAAGATTTGAAGATGAAGTGATCACGACCTCGACAGCTGTTGATGTGAGGTCGTGATACTCAAATATTTCAGCCGGGGAACTGAATGCGCCAGGCCATCATACCGCCTTGCAGATTTTTCACATTGGAGAAGCCCATGGATTCGAGCATCATGGCGGCCTGTCCGCTGCGGTTACCACTCCGGCAATAAACGATCACTTCACTGCCCTTCAATCCTTCGAGATCATCAACATCAGCGGACATGATGCGGCCGAGTGGATGCAGCAGGCCTCCGATATTGAATTCTTCATGTTCGTATGGCTCGCGCACATCGATCAGATTCAATGCTTCACCGGCCGTCATTCTGTTGTGTAGTTCGTCGATTGTGATGATATCCATGGGATGTGTTTTTGAATTGTTGGGATATTGAAAAATGTGATGTTTGGTCAAAGTTCATCTTCAGGCTTCAGCGCTTCTCCGCCTTCGGGGCGTTCCGGCTTTGCCAGGGAAAGGCGAATGTCCATCATCTGGCCGGCCCTGATCAGGTTGGGTCGAAGGTCATCCGCCAGCGGCATAGGATTCTGCCAATAGACGAATCCGGCTGCCGTATCTGTCAGGTCCGGGTCCAACAGCACAACGCCAATGCTGATACCGGTCGCTTCGAGCATGGCCTGTGCTTCACCGTAGGTCATACCAAAAAGGTCTGGCACCGGCATCTGTTCCAAACCAACACCTGCCCCGAGTACCAGGGATACAACGGTTCCCATGGGTACGTCGCTGCCCGGACGGATGCTTACACCATCGATTTTTTGGTCCTTGACGGCATTTTTGGCTATATCCGGGACGTAAGAGGTGTCGCCGAGTTTAAGGCCACGCGCACGAAGTTCCTGCTCAGCATTTCTGAAAGACATCCCCAAAAGATTGGGCATACTGATGACAGGTGCCGTCAGTCGGTTTACGGTAAGGTAAATGGTCCGATTCACTTTAACCGTTGCATCAGGATCCGGGAATTGCTTTAGGATGGTGAGTGCGGGAATGGTGTCGTAGTAGACCGAGTCCTGCACAAGCACCTCAAATCCATTGTCTTCCAGGAACTTGACTGCCTCCACGAGGTTTTTACCCTTGACATCCGGCACCCTGAGGTATTTGCCATGCCGGGTCATCAGGTTGAGGGTTAGGAAGAAAACGAAAAAAATCAGGACGGATATTCCGAATGCCGCCAGGATGTGCATCCAAACAGGACGTTTCTTCATGCCTTTTGCCACGGGCGTCTTTTTTTTGCTTTTCATGATCAGCGACGACTAAGGGCTTCATCCACCAGTTTAGCATAAAATTCGGTCAGGTTCCAACCCTTGGCACGCACTTGTTGTGGGATGATGCTGGCGTCGGATTGTCCGGGTACCGTGTTGATCTCCAGCAGGAATGGTTCTCCCACCTGCTCATCGTAGATGAAATCCATGCGTACGATGCCCCTGCAATTGAAGATCGCGTAAACACGGGAGGCTGTGTCCCGGATTTTATCTGCCATGTCTTCCGGGCATTGGGCCGGTGTGATTTCCGTGGAACGCCCCTGGTATTTGGCTTCGAAGTCGAAAAATTCGTTCTGGCTGATGATTTCCGTGAATGGGAGGGTCATGATCTTTCCCTCGGTGCGGAACACGCCGATGGTAAATTCCCTTCCGGAGATGAACTCTTCCACCAATACCTGATCATCCTCCCGGAAAGCCTTGTCGAGTGCTGTCGCCAGATCTTCCGGCACAGACACCTTACTCATACCGATGCTGGACCCCCCATTGTTGGGTTTGACGAATACGGGTAGTCGGAGTCCCTCCAGGATTTCTTCCTTCGAAAGGGGGCTGTGGCGGAACAGGTGGATAGATTTCGCCACCCTGATGCCTGAGAAGGCGGCCACCGCCACGGTATAACGTTTATTGAACGTAATGGCGGAAGTTGCCGCATCCCAGGATGTGTATGGCAGTCCGATCATGTCAAAATAGCCCTGGAGCCGGCCATCTTCGCCGGGCGTACCGTGGATCCCGATGAATGCCGCGTCGAACCGGATATGGATTCCTCCGCTATGGA
>JBEEMB010000013.1:0-2992 GCA_041167815.1 Bacteroidota bacterium
TCAGCTCCGGTTCGTGCAGCACGGTGGTCACGAACTGTAGTTTCTGACTCATACCCTTGCTCAGGTCCTCCACTTTTTTGTTCCACCAGGTATCCATCTGGAATTTTTCGAACCAGCCTCGTACCCGCTCGTTGGCCTCCTTACGCGACAATCCCTTTAATCGGGCCAGGTAAAGCGCCTGTTCCCCGATCTTCATCTTCTTATACAGTCCCCGCTCCTCCGGCATATAACCGATACGTCCAACGTCCTTGAGCGGGTCGAACGGTTTCCCATCCAATATGATGCTGCCCGCATCCTGATAAAATATACCTGTGATCATACGGAGCAGCGTGGTCTTTCCCGCACCGTTTGGTCCCAGGAGGCCGAAAATGGACCCCTTTCGGATACCAAAACTGATGTCATCCACTGCCTTTTGATCGGAAAATTGTTTACTGAGGTTTCTGATATCCAGGATCGTATTCATGTTTGATCTGCTGCTTGAAGATTAATGGTCGCTCGACGGACGAGTTTTATTACAAAAAGGTTGCATGGCATTTCCGAATGATGCCCATGGCCACCCGTTCTCCATCCATCGCGGCACTGACGATCCCACCGGCATAACCGGCCCCTTCGCCACAGGGGTAGAGGTTGGAGCATTGGGGGTGATGCAGTTGGTCCGGGTCGCGGGGAATCCTGACGGGGGAGGATGTCCTGCTTTCGGTGGCAACGACCACGGCATCTTCGGTCAGATAGCCGCGCATCCGGTCGCCAAAGGCTTTGAACCCGGCTTGCAGGCTGTTGATGATGAATCCTGGAAGTACTTCACCCAATTCCACCGATTTGAGCCCGCGGGTATAGGAACATTCAGGAAGGTTTGTGGATAATCGCCCCCTTACCAGGTCTGTCATGCGTTGGGCCGGAGCTACGAAATCGCCGCCCCCGGCCTTGAAAGCCCGTTGTTCTATGGCTCGCTGGAAATACATGAGCAGTAGCGGGTCGTCAGCAGCAGGGGCTTTAGATCCGCTGCGGTCTGCCTGTTTTTTCAGATAAGTCATGGCGTCCGGAATATCAGCCTGAACCACCATCCCTGAATTGGCGAATGGATTGTTGCGTTTGGACGGACTCCAGCCATTGACGACCAATTCTCCGGGGGAAGTCGATGCCGTGGCGATGATGCCGCCCGGGCACATACAGAAGGAAAAAACACCCCTTCCCCGTACCTGTTCCACGAGGCTGTAGGCTGCAGGGGGCAGCAGATCTGGTCGTGATATGCCGGGTGCACAGTGGTACTGGATCCTGTCGATCAACGACTGTGGATGTTCAACCCGCACGCCCATGGCCAGTGGCTTGGCTTCAAGCTGGAACTGTTTGTTTTTCAACAATTCAAAGACGTCCCGGGCAGAATGACCGGTGGCCAGGATGAAAGCATCCGCCTGGATACGGTCGCCATCAGCCGTCAATACCGCAGACAGTTTGTCGCCTTTGCGTTCCAGATCCGTCACCCGTTTCCCAAACAACACTTTGCCTCCCGCGGCTTCCACCTGCTCGCGCATCGAGGTGATGATGTGCGGAAGTTTGTTGGTGCCGATGTGCGGATGTGCTTCATATAGTATCTGATCCTCCGCACCGAAACGAACAAATAATTGCAGGATCCGATCGATATCTCCGCGTTTCGAACTGCGGGTGTACAATTTGCCATCGCTATACGTGCCAGCGCCACCCTCGCCGAAACAGTAGTTGCTGTCTTCATCAAGTATTCCCTCCCGGTTCAACCGGGCAAGGTCTCGTCGCCTGGCGCGAACATCCTTGCCGCGTTCGAGGATCACGGGTCTGATACCGGCTTCGAGGAGTCGCAGTGCGGCGAAAAGTCCGGCAGGTCCTGCTCCGATGATGACGACCTGTTGATCGGCATGGCTGACATCCCGGTGTTCGAAGTGCATGCGCGTGCGATCCTGTTCGGGTTCGCCGATGAATGCTTTGACAGACAGATTGATCTTTATCCTCCGCCCCCTCGCATCTATGGAGCGTTTGAGGATATGGAAACCGTTCAATTCCTGCAGGTTCACACCTCCGGCCTGAGCAACGGCCCGCTTCATTAAATCGGGTTCCGCCGCTTCTTCCGGGGAGAGTTGGAATGACAGATGTTTCTGCATCGGTAAAGCTGCGGATCAGCAGGGATCAGAATGGCAGGTCATCAGCTGCGTCTGCAGCCGGTGCAGGCATCGTGCCGGGGACTGCGCCGGGCATAACGGCTGCACCCATCGACGTGGCGCCCATATTTACAGGTTCAATTCTCCATGCATCCAGATTGGAGATGTAACTGATCTGTCCGTTACGTTCCCATTTTGATCCGCGGATGTTGAAATGGACCTTGATGGAATCCCCGATCTTGTAATTATCAATGATGGCCGTCCGGTCCTGGACAAGCTGAAACTTTACGTAATTCGTGATGGTCCGGTCGCGGATCTCTTCGTTGATTTCGATGACGAACTCACGGGTGCGGAATTTTTCCGAACGCTGCACGGTTTCGTAAATCGCTACCAATCTGCCTTGAGCTTCATATGCCATAATGTACTCGAAATTTGGCGCCAAAGTTATCGCTATAAGTCGCACCTAGACCCAACCTGATTCTTTTTTTTAGGGGTATCTTTGTTCACAGTCTCTTAAGTCTCCAATACCCTTCGTATGAGGAAATACATTTTAATACTATTGAGTTTGGGTTTGCTGCCGGGATGTCAGCCCGGATTCAAGCCCAGTCTGCTTCAATATTCAGGCTATAACATCCAGCGGATTGATGCGGACTCTTCCGTGTCGGCTATGTTGCGTCCTTATGCGACAGAGGTAAGCCGTAAGATGCTGGACACAGTGGGTAATGTGTCGGTGTTGATGCGCAAGGAACTGCCGGATGGGGCTTTGGGTAATTTTCTGGCAGACTCTTATCTGACCATGGCCCGCCGGAAGTTCGATCCCTCCGTCCAAATGGCTTTTTTGAATAATGGGGGCATACGTATCA
>JBEEMB010000052.1:0-5514 GCA_041167815.1 Bacteroidota bacterium
GCCGCCGTGGTGCTGTCCAATGTGGCCCTGGTGAAACAGGATAAAGCAGGCATCCTCACATTCTCAGAAGCAATCGGACAGTTCCTCCCCGCATCCTCCCGCGCCGCCCAAATGGGATCGATCCTCGAACTGATGCATCATCAGAAAACAAGATTCCTGGAAAGCGATTACGAACGACTCTACGCCTTCGTACGCAGACGCATCACACAGCGCAGCCTCATCATGCTGTTCACCAATTTCGAATCCCTCAGCGGACTCCAGCGTCAACTGCCTTACCTGCGCAGGATCGCCGTAGATCACCTGCTGATCATCGTATTCTTCGAAAATCCATTGTTGAAAGAGAAGATCGAAAAGCCCGCCAATACGGTGGAAGAAGTGTACCATCGTACCATCGCCGCACGCTTCGATCAGGAAAAAAGACAGATCGTGCGCGAACTACGCCAGCATGGCATCGGTTCGATCCTCACACCACCCGCAGAACTGACCGTGCAATCAGTCAACGCCTACCTGGAAATCAAAGCGCGACAAGCCATCTGAGCACTCATCAGGCCTTGATCAGATAATACATACAGGTCGTCACGAAATTCCGGAAGAAAGGAATCGCAGCGATCGGCCCCCACTGCTTGCGGCCATTCACCCCGAACTTATATTTATATATCGGATTGATCAGATAGAAGGTCCGTGATTCAATGCTGTAGCCACTTTCATCCACGATGCGTTCGAACCTTTCGATCGAAATGCCGGTTGATTTGACCTCCAGCAATTCCTGGATGACGGCATCGTATTCGCCGGAAAGCTTCAGCACACCCTTGTACAAAGGAACCGGAAGCAGATGGACCCAGGGCATCATCGCCATCCACTTGCGCCGGCACACCTGCTGGTGACCGCCATGCGGCATGTACCAGGGCGGAAATCCAAAGAAGACATGCCCGCCGGGCTTCAGAAACCGGCGGAGATAGGGGATGAAGCGCTCCTGATCCGGGATATGCTCGATCACATCCTTCAGGATGATCAGATCGAAACGACCGCTGAACCTAGTCAACGCCCCTTCCTCGTAAATATTCTGATTGACGATCTCTACCTGCCCCTGGTCGATGTACGCCGACAACAACTCATTGGCATACCCCGATTTCTGCATGTCCAGCTCGATGCCCACCGCGCGGCACCCACGCTCCAGAAAGGGGATGAGCACCCCGCCTTCCCCGCATCCGATGTCCAGGATCTCGGTGTCTGACGTGATCTTGAGGGTTTGCTCGATGAAGGGCAGCAGGTACTCCTTCGCATTGTCGACCTGTTGCTGATAACGTACCTTGTAATCCTTGTGCTGAATGAGCGTCATGTCGGTGATGTTCCTTGATTCGGGCGGACCAATGCCGTCGGTCCGTTACCTTTGCCAAAAATACGATTTGAACCCCGAATCCTGGCAGCAGAAATATGCCGATGGGCAAGTACTCCTGATGGACAAGCCCCTGGAATGGACTTCCTTCGACGTCGTCAAGAAAATCCGCATCCTCACCCGCATCAGCAAGGTCGGTCACGCCGGCACGCTCGATCCCCTCGCCACCGGACTGCTCATCGTGTGCACCGGTAAATACACCAAGCGCATCAACGAATACATGGCGCGGGAAAAGGAATATACCGGCACTTTTACGATCGGCGCCGTCACCCCCACCTACGACCGCGAAAGCGAACCGGTCGATTTCAAACCCTGGGAACATATAACGGTCACGGATATACGTAAAGCGACGGAAGCCTTCACCGGCGACATCATGCAGGTGCCGCCCACACACTCCGCCATCAAACGGGATGGCAAACCCGCTTACCTCATGGCCCGTAAAGGACAGGATATCGTCCTCGAACCCCGGCCCATCCGCATTTCCACCTTCGAGATCACCCGGTTCGAAGGACCTGAAGTGGATTTCCGCGTCGTATGCTCCACCGGCACCTATATCCGCAGCCTCGCCTTCGACATGGGACGCGCCCTGGGCTGCGGCGCCTATCTCTCCGCACTACGCCGCACACGCATCGGGGAATTCAGTGTGGATGATGCCAGCTCCGTGAATGCCTTCGTACAGCGCATCGCCGAAGAAAAACAGCAGACTAACGGGGAAGGGTAACCGAAGATTTTTTTAGGGGGGAAATAAATCCGTCAGAAAGGATAACCGATCGCAAACTGGAACACGGGCTTGCGCCACACATTCGGCACGAACCAACCGTCGTTGCGCGGACTGTAAAAACTTTCCGCCTTCGCATTGCCCGTGTTATGCGGCCCATACCTCGGGTCCTTCAACGGAAAACCCAGATCGAAACGCAACAGGAAATAACTGAAATCAGCCCGCATCCCGAATCCGGAAGAGATGGCGATGTCCTTCAGGAGTCTTGATGCATTGAACCCCGCCCGCGGAAGCTGCCCCGACAGATCGTTCCGGAACCAGATGTTACCGATGTCGGTGAACACCGCCCCCCGCATCCAGAAGCCAAAGAACTGGAACATCCGGAAGCGATATTCGACATTCGCCTCCAGCTGCATGTCCGCGTATTTGTCGTTCAGCCGGCCGTCGAGGGTCGTGTCAAAGGTGATGTTAGAACCCACCCCGAGTTTGCGAATCTGCCAGCCACGCATACTGTTCGGACCGCCCGCCACATAGCTTTTGAAGAAGGGTAGGGTCACCTGCCCCTGCCGGCTCAGCGTCGGGAAGGCATGCCCATAACCACCGAAAAGCCGCATGTGCAGACTCGACTGCCGAAACTGCATGATATGTCGATAATCGGCATCGATCTTTAAATAACGATACAGCGTACTCAACCCCTTTCCCGCATCCGTCTGCCCCCGGAAAATGGAACCCACCAGCGTCCCGGACTCCTCCAGGTTGACCCGCAACAGGTTGACATGCCGACGTCCGTAAGGATTGAAATTGTGATTCACCGCCAGGTTTGCCCCGATGATCAGGCCGTTGTTATACGTATAAAGCAGCAACGGAAAATCTTTGATCGTCTCAAAAAACAGACTGTCCGGCTGGAACAACGTGTACTCAAAATTCAAGGGCTTGAACTGCCAGGACGTAGCCGCGCCGGTCTTCCATTCATAACCCAGGAAGGTGTTGAAACTCCGCAGCTGGAAGTATTTGAAACGATCGATGTACGAGAAGTCCGCAGAAGTGATCGTACGCGCATTTCGGAAACGCTTCTCAAAAGTGTTGGAGAACGGCGTCGACATCCAGGGGATGGTCAGCCGGTTCGTGAGCGTGACCTCGCCCGAAAGGATCTTTTCAAAATCATTGAACTCCACACCGGTCCGCAGATTGTGTTCGAGCTGTATCGCTTTCTTCCAGAGATTCCGGTTGCGGAGCGTGAAATTCACGGCCACCCCGATGCGACCGCTGGCCACCTGCACCACCTGACTGTTGTTCACCAGCGAAGTGCCTTCGAGGTCCATGCCGAAAAACTGACGGCGCTCCGGCGTCAGCTTCAGCAGATAGTCGATCGTACCGCTGCTGTCGTTGCTCACACCCTGCAGATTGATATTCTGCCAGGCCTGCAGCCTGTTGAAATTATTGAGGGTGCGACTATAACGGTCAAGCGTGTACATGGATCCGGGGGTGAGCTCGATGTGACGGGCGATGAAGCCCGGATCGAAAGTACCTGTCCGGTCGATGACGCGGATGCCTTCCCGCATCACCCCCGCACTGTCGGAGATCGAACCGGTGGTTTCCGCATCCGCATCGCTGTAAGCCGTGAAACGCCCGATGCGATAGGATTTCAGGTGCGTGCTGTCGCGGATCGCATTCAGCCGGATGTACACATCCACGCGGGGCTCGGCAGAACGGGCCCGGGCTTCTGCCAGTGCCTGGACATATTCAAAAGGATCCAGGCTGGGATCGATCAGTTCGGTGTAACTGGTGTCGGCTTCGGCGATGATATCCTCCCGGGTGAATCGCTGATATCCGTGGTTGTTGAAATGCGTCACCAGCCGGGTCAGTTCCCGGTCGATGGCGGCATATTCAAACGGCGCCCCTTTTTTCAGCAGGGTGGCGGGCATGATGTCCATCGCCAGCCGCTGCAGGTTCGTGTCAGAAAAATTGTACGCCAGCGAATCAAGCGTGAACAGCCGGCCCGCATTCACCTCATAGACCATGCGTATCCGTTGCTGGTCTTTCATGGTGCGCAGACTGCTGTCGGCCATCACGGTGGCACCCCTGTAACCCAGACTGGACATGAGGTTGAGCATGTTGCGGGATGACTGTCGCACCGCTAAGGAATCATATTTTCTCGGGTTTTCCAGCAGCGGAAGGGGGATGAACCAGGGAAATTTGGGCCAGGGCAGCTTGGACACCTTCACCACCTGCACACTGTCCTCGATCTGCTCGAACAGACGGGTCCGGGCCTCCGTTCTTTTTTCCTTGTCGGATATCCCGTTTACCTTTACGATGTTCTCATAGATGAATGGCTGCCCGGGCCGGAAGTTCCGCACCACGGTGCAGGACCACATCCCGGCCAGGGCGACGGTCCATAAAGCTATGCGGACGGCGGAGTTCGTCATGGGAAATTGACTTGAAAACGGAACAGATGCTGCACAGATCAAAGGTCAAAGATATCCAAAGTTTAGCCCATAAAAAATCAAGGGATGAGCTCGGCCTCTACGTGGTGGAAGGCCCCAAGATGGTCGCGGAACTGCTGCAATGGCAACCAATTGCATTGCGCTCGCTTTATGCCACCGAAACCTGGTGCGCCGCCCACGAAAAAACCTTGTCCGCCGCCCACCTCAACTTCCTCACCCGCGTTTCCGATGCTGAACTCGCATCCATCTCCTTCCTGCAGACACCCCATCAGGTGTTTGCCATCGCCGAAAAGCCCCGGGACATGGATCCCCCCGTTTTCACCGGCCGCATCACCCTGCTCCTAGACACCATCCAGGATCCGGGCAACATGGGCACCATCCTCCGCACGGCCGACTGGTTCGGCATCGACCAGGTCGTCTGCTCCCGCGATTCCGCAGACATCTACAACCCCAAAGTCGTACAGGCCACCATGGGTGCCGTCTTCCGGCTTTCCGTCCACACGATCGACATCCCATCCCTCCTCGACCGGCTGGGCTCCGTCCCACTCATCTGTTCCGCCCTGGAAGGGGAGGACCTCTTCTCCTGCGCGCCCCTCAAGGAAGCCGTCATCGTCATCGGAAACGAATCCAGGGGCGCCTCTCCCTTGCTCTTGGATCGCGCATCCCGCCGGGTCACCATCCCCCGTTACGGCCACGCCGAATCACTGAATGCCGCCGTTGCTGCGGGGATCATCATGTCGCGGTTGGTTCCTCAGCATGGATGACAGCCCCCAGTCATTGCATCCTATGTCTGCAAATCCCTCTTTTCAAGAGCAGAACAGCCAGATCCTTCGGAGGCCTCCCAGAATGACAGTCTCCTTCTTTTTCTGTCATCCGGAGGCCTCCGAAGGATCTGGCTGTTCTCCCATGCACCAATAAAGGCCTATGCCATTACCCCCCCCCGACAATGTCACCTT